>USHK01000171.1 GCA_900554375.1 uncultured Sutterella sp. | reverse complement strand
TTCTGTAGCTGTAAAAATGCTTGGGATCGGAGAACGTATCCCGTCCGCAGTCCGTGACTTCAGTCACTCCGGCCTGCTTTAACGCTTCTTTGACAAAGCGGGCCAAATCCAAATGCCAGGCGCCTTCTCCTTGGGACTCCAATCCTTCTTCGGCAGCGTCCTTCACAGAGGAGGCTCGATAGTAATCCGCAACATCGTCTCGAACTTCGAAATTATCTTTGCGAATATGCGGTCCGATCCAAGCAATAATTTCTGCGTCATCGCCGATTTCTTTTCTCATGGCTGCAACAGTATTTTGCAAAACACCGTCGGCTAAACCCTTCCATCCTGCATGGGCTGCTGCAACCACAGTTCCTTTTTTATCGCAAAGCAATACCGGAACACAGTCGGCAGTCATTACCACGCAAGGAACGCCGACTTCTGTCGTAAATTCAGCGTCGGCCTGCTCCTCGGTTTCATTATCCTCAGCCCTGACTACACGGGAAGAATGCACCTGGTTAAGCCACTTCGGTTCAGCGCCCAGCATGTCGGCCACAATACGGCGATTGCCGCGGACGGAATACTTGTTGTCTCCGACATGGCTGCCGAGGTTTAAGCCGCAGAAGCCCTCTTTGTCTCCGTAGGCTCCGGCAGACATTCCGCCTGAACGCAGCGTGAAAAAAGCTTTGATGTTTTCCGGAGCATTCCACTCCGGAACGATCACCTCTAATTCCGGTTTACTCTGCATGGATTACTTCCCTATTCCTTCGTACGTTCAATTTTCCAGTTGGAATCAGCGTCATCATCGTCATCACCAAAATCAAAGTCATCCCAAGAGCTTATCTTTCCGACGGCTTTTTGATTCTCGGTTAATTCATCGTTGTCAATCATGACAACAGAGTCGCCGAAGACTTCCGACGGACGATCCCATGGACCGAAACCTAATTCGTCCATCAGGTCTCTGAAATCCTTGGGCGGTTCAGCGAACCACTCCATGGTTTCCTTTGTGACGGGATGAATCAGGCCTAAGCGGCTGGCATGGAGAGCCTGACGGTCAAAAGAATTAAGGACCGTTCCGTCTTCCTTGGGTTTGGGCAGTTTATTGCGATACAGCGGATCGCCGATCAGAGGCAGTCCGATGGATTCCATGTGGACACGGATCTGATGCGTACGACCTGTTTTTAATCGGCAGGCAACCCAAGAAAAAGGCTTGCCCTTGACTTCTTTCTGATCAATGCAGCGAATATGCGTCGTCGCGGGTTTTGCTCGACCGCCTTTGCCAATCGTAAAGCGCAAGGGATTTCTGGGATCGCGCTCAATGGCCGCTTCGATGACTTTATCGGCCGGCGCCTTCCCGCGTGTCAGCGCCCAGTACTCACGTTTAACCGTGCGGGCCTGAAGCTGCTGGACCAAATCGAGCATGGCTTTTTCATTTTTAGCAACGACCATCAAGCCTGTCGTGTCTCGATCCAAACGATGAACAATACCTGCGCGAGGAAGTGTTCTAAAGATCGAGTTGTAAGCCAACAGGCCGTTTAAAAGCGTATCGTCCCAATGGCCGGCGGCCGGGTGAACCACCAATCCGGCCGGTTTATTGATAACCAAAATGTCATCGTCTTCATAAACCACATCGATATCCATCGGCGTGGCAATGAAATCCATGTCCTCCAAACGGGGTTTGATTTCGACGGAAACCTCATCGCCGAAACTCATCTTTTCTTTAGGTTTATCAATTTTTTTACCGTTGACTTTAACGTATCCTTCTTCAATCAGGGTCTTCAGACGAGAGCGGGAAATGTCTTTTAATGAGGAAGCCAAGACCTTATCAAGGCGCTCTCCGTCAAGATCGAGGGTAACTTCAAAAGTTTCAATTTTTGAAGATTCCTGCAATTCGGTTTCTTCAAAAGCCTCAGTCTGACTATAATCATCTAATTCAATATTCATTTTGACCTTAAGTTCTATGTCTTTTGCCCTGAAAACAATAATCAAGCGGACATTAACGGCCGCCTGTCTGGGTTCCGTTATTTTAGCGACTACATCATGCAGTATGTTCAAAGGAGTCGAAGACCCGACGGAAGGCTGGACTGCTGACAAGCTGTATGTCGAGGCCCGAGACAATTTGAATGAAGGCAACTACGAAACGGCCCGTGACTATTATCAGAAGTTAGAAGCTCGTTATCCTTACGGCCGCTATTCCCAGCAGGCCCAAGTTGAGACTGCATACTCTTACTTCAAAGAAGGCGAACCGCAGCAGGCTATTGCTGTCTGCGATCGTTTCTTAAGACAGTATCCGGAGCACCCCCTCTCTCCGTACGCTTTGTACATCAAGGGCATTGCTACATTGGATGAGGATGAAGGCTGGATGAGTTACTTGACTCGTCAGGACCTTTCAAAACGAGACGCTCAGGCGGCGCGCGACGCTTTCGATATCTTCAAAGAACTGGTTCTTCGCTTCCCGAACAGCCGCTATGCGCGCGATGCTCGTGAACGCATGCACGAGTTGGTTGAAGCACAGGCTAAATACGAAATTAATACCGCCAAATATTATTACGTCCGTGACGCCTACATTGCTGCCATCAACCGCGCCGAAAACGTTCTTCTGAACTTCCAGACTTCTCCGCAGGCCGAAGAAGCTTTGATCATCATGCGCGACAGCTATAACAAGCTGGGTATGGACGACAAGGCTGCTGATATTCAGCGCATTCTGGATGCCAATAAGAACCGCGGTTCTTACGATACCTACCTGCGTGCTCAAGAATTTGAAGCCGTAAAAGCTGCAGCCGCTCCGAAAGACGGTGCAGCAGCCAAATAAGCTGTTTTAATGCGAAATAAGAAGTTTTTTGCCGTGACAGGAGCAGCGCTGCTGCTCTTGGCCGGCTGCCGCACTATTCCTCAGAATCCTGAGCAGATGACGTGCAGCGATTTGCAGTACCTGGCCGAGGAATCTATCGACAAACTCGGTCTCCCGTTTTTTGCTACTCAAGTAAAGTATCCCGGCGATTGGCGTCCTTTTGCCCGTAATCAATGGATTAAAGAAGGCAGCCGTGTCCGAGTCCGCGATAACAAACGTGACTATCTTCAGATGGAAATGCTGGAGATCGGCGGAACCACTATGGAACAAACGCCTTATCGTGTCCGCATTCCCGTCGCACAATGCAAAAACGCTAATAAAGAACGAATGGCCACTCTTGAGTACAAAAATCTGATCATTGATTCTCCGGAAAAGATTTCCCGTACGGAAGCTGTCGACTTCAAGGGAAAAGAGTCTGTCGATTATCTTGCTCGTCTAATTTGTGGTTTTCAGCCGATCCCGGCTCTGGACAAGACTCAGATCATGGCTCAGAAGTGGAAAAACTGCACACCCGACTCTGCAAGCTAAGGTTATTAACCCGTAATTCTCCCAAACCTGAAAGATCGGCTCTTCCTCCTCTGCCGCAGGCGTTGTAGTATCTGAACTTCAGTTCCTCTTCTTTTGCAGAATCATGACTCTTGTATCAGTTATCGGCGCCGGCTCTTTAGCCAACGTTTTTGCAAACGTCCTTCATGACTTCTTACCGGAATTCAAACTTCATTCGGTTTTAGGTCGGAATCAAGAAAAGGCCGAAGCTTTTGCATCCAAGTACAACTGTCTGGCTCTCTTCGACATTAAAGATTTCCTGAAAGATGCCGCTTCTGTCGTTGTCGAACTCGCCGGAGGCGCGGCACTCAAAGAATATGCTTTGCCGATCCTTAAGTCCGGAAGGACTCTGATTTGTCTCTCCAGCGGCGCTTTTGCCGACGAATCTTTCATGCAGGAAGCGATTCGCACTGCAGCGGAAAACAACGGAAGAATCTGCATCGTCAACGGAGCTATCGGAGGATTGGATTTCCTTCAGACCTGTGCATTGCAGCGCGGAACTTCAGAAGTCGTTATTGAGACGACCAAATCGCCAAAATCTTTGCTTGGGGCACCGGGCTTGGACGGCAAAAGCTTAGACTTAACAAAAAAGACTGTGGTTTTTGAAGGCGGTGTTCAAGAGGCGATCAAAGGTTTCCCAAAGAACATCAACGTCGGCGTCATTACCGCCCTTGCTTCTGAAAATCCTCAAACCAAAGTTAAGATCGTTTCTGATCCTCAGGCCAACAGCAATACGCATAAGATTATCTAC
>USHK01000170.1 GCA_900554375.1 uncultured Sutterella sp. | reverse complement strand
GCGTCAGATGTGTATAAGAGACAGGATTGAAATAAATTACCCTCCTTAATTAAAAATTACTTTTCGTTTATACGCTAAATTTACCAATTGACATTTATTTACAATCCCATAAGAATGTAACAGTCACTCGTCTTGCTCACAGAGTTCGACAATCGTTTTTGGTATTAGGCGCGTGAGAGTAATGGACATCGCCGTCAGTTTTTTGGAGAAGTTTAAATATGGCAACAGGAACCGTGAAATGGTTTAACGACGCTAAGGGATATGGATTCATCACTCCCGATGACGGCGGCGAAGATCTTTTCGCCCATTTCTCTGCAATTAAGATGGATGGTTTCAAGACGTTGAAACAAGGCCAGCGTGTCACGTTCGACCTGAAAGAAGGCGAAAAAGGCAAGCAGGCTGACAACATCAAACCCGCCTAATTAAAATTCGTTTTTTATTAAACGAAGGGAGCTCTCGAGAGCTCCTTTTCTTTTCCGCTTTCGTCATGACACCGAATATCCGAACTCTGCTCTTCTCCGCTGCCTTGATTTTTCTCTTCGACATCCAAGGAGCCTACGCGGCTGATACGCTTAAACTCATGGTGAAAGGAATCACAGTTCCTGTCGAAGTTGCTGCGGACGAGGCCAACCGCGAGAAGGGTCTGATGTTTCGCAAGCATCTGGCAGAAAACTCCGGGATGCTCTTTGTCATGGACCGCAATGACGGAATCTGCATGTGGATGAAAAATACCCTCATTCCGCTTTCTGTTGCCTTCATCGACAAGGACGGCTTCATTATTAATATTGAGAAGATGAAACCGTTGACTCTTGATATTCACTGCAGCAAAACAAAAGCGGCCTATGCATTGGAAATGAACGAAGCTTGGTTTGATAAAAACCATGTCAAACCGGGAGACAAGATTTCCCGTCTTCCTTTGTCCCGCCAAACAAACTAAAGGCCGGAACAAACGTACTGTCTATTCCGGCTCATGGTTCGGTTCAATGACCGAACCTCCCTCCTAAAGAGTTACTGCATCTTGGCGAAATTTTCGCCGGCAATCATACCGAATGTCAAAGCATCGATAACTGCAACGGTTCCCAGACGGGAAGCACCGTGTACGCCGCCTGCCACTTCACCGCCGGCATAGAGACCGGGAATCGGTTTGTGTGTATTGGCAGAAATCACTTCTGCGTTTTCGTTAATCATCACGCCGCCCATTGTATGGTGGATCTTCGGGCTGACTTCAATGCCGTAGAACGGAGCCTTGGAAACGTCGAGACCTTTGTTGAACGTAAGGATGCGATGGAAGTCCTTGTCATCATTGGCTTTGACATATCCGTTGAATTTTGCGACTTCATCCAGCAATGCCTGTTTGGGGATACCGAAGGCGTCAGCCAACTGTTCCAGTGTATCGAACTTCTTAACCGTGCCCATTTCCAGAGGAAGCTTGACGAAGGACGGGTTAATCGCCTTGACAATTGCATCGTCGCAGATGGCAATCGGATAGTTTTCGTCGGTACCGATGACTTTGAAGAGAGCATCGGATTTGATCTTACGACCGGCGTGTTCGTCCATGAAGCGTTTGCCGGTCTTTCTGTCAACGACAAGGCCTAAGTCCATGCAGGCGTGATTTGTAAAGTTAACGGAGACACCAAAACCTTTTTCACGCGGGTTGCAGTACGGAAGGAACTGCAGCCAGCAGAGCTGAACAGGCTGTGCGCCGATACCCAAAGCTTTGATCAAAACACCAGCGGTTGCACCAGGCTGGTTGGTGGAGTCTGTAGTCGGAACGACGCGAGGATCCTGAGCCTGACGGAAGAAAATGTCACGGGAGAAACCGCCGGCAGCCAGCATCACGCCGTTCTTTGCTTTAACAGTAGCGGGACGGCCGCTCTTGTTTTCAATATCGTCGCTCTGAAGCTTAGAGTCAAAGCGATAGCCCTTGCGGTAAGTAACACCGACGACACGTCCGTTTTCGTCGAGAATGAAATCATCGAACTTAGCACGAGTCATGATCTTGACGTTGGGGAGCTTCTTAAGCTCATTGTGCATCGGGATAATGTATCCGGATCCGGTACCGGCCTTGATTTCGTATGAACGAGGAACGGAGTGGCCCGCTTCGAAGAGCATCTTATTGGGAACAAATTCACAGCCGCAGTCGACAACCATCTTGATCGTGTCATTACAGCGATCAGCGATCGTGCCGAGCAGGTTCGGGTAGTTAATGCCAAGGCCGTCTTTCAAGCAGTCAGCAATAAAGAGTTCCTTGCTGTCTTTGATGCCCTGGGCTGCCTGGACAGGGTTGACTGGGCAGGCGACGTTACCGCCGCAGATTGCGGAGTTCCCGCCGACAGTCGGCATTTTTTCGAGGATCAGAACTTTTTTGCCTGCCTGACCGGCTTTCAGTGCGCAAGCCATACCGGCAAAACCGGAGCCGATGATGACGACGTCATATTCGTCATCGAATTTGGCTACTGAAGATGCAGGAATACCGGCGTGTGCGGCAGCTGCAGACGTAATTGCAGCAGCGGCTGCACCGGCAAGTTTAAGAAAGTCACGGCGATTGGTACTCATCTTATTTTCTCCATAAGGATTTAAAGGGATTTTGTTTTGAAACCGTGGATCGTTTGATCCGATGAGCACAGTCTAGGAAAGTTCTTAAAAGTCGAATATGTACTTTGGTACAGATTGAAAAGCAAGGAGCAAGCTTCAATAATAGAAACACGAAGCCGCAAAAAACTCTGAAATTTAAAAATCCCTATCGGAGAAGATTATGAAAAAAACAGCATCCCTTCTGATTGCTCTTGCCGCCCTCTTCACAATGTCCTCGGCATTTTCTGCTGACACTCCTAAATTCGGTGCTGATCGTCACGTTGCCCGCGGCATGGCCTGCGCCTCCTGCCACGGCCCTGACGGGAAGAGTCCGGAATATCCTGATCAAGAAACTTGTCTTAAGTGCCATCAAAAAGACGCTCTGGTTGAAAAGACCAAAGCCATCGGGCCGGTTAATCCTCATAAAGCCCCGCATAACGGCGAATGTACTTTATGCCATCTGCAGCATGAGGCACCCGTGAATTACTGCGCCGAATGCCATCCGCAGTTCAAGTTCACTCCTAAATAACGGAACTTTTTAATTTCTCCTTGGTCTAACAAAGCGAAGGCCGGACATTAAGTCCGGCCCCGCTTTCTTTTTTTCCTCACTCCAAACCGTCAGCGGAGTGATTTCATAAGAAGACTACTTGTAGTTCTTTGCAGCGAAATCCCAGTTCACAAGGTGCTGCAGGAAGGTCTGAACAAACGTGACGCGCATATTGTAGTAATCAAGATAATATGCATGTTCCCAAACGTCGCAGGTGATCAGGGGAGAATCCGTTCCGGTGATCGGCGTAGCAGCATTGCTTGTATTGACGATATCAAGTGTGCCGTCCTCCTTTTCAACCAGCCAAGTCCAGCCGGAACCAAAATTACCGACGGCGCTCTTTGTGAAAGCATCTGCAAACGCGTCGTAGCTGCCCCACTTAGCGTTAATCTGAGCTGCGATCACATCGGTGGGCTCACCGCCGCCGTTCGGCTTCAGACTGTTCCAGAAGAAGGTGTGGTTGTAGCACTGAGCAGCGTTGTTAAAAATCGGGCCGCTCTGGGTGGTACGAATAATTTCTTCCAAAGGCATCGTTTCATAATCCGTGCCTTTGATAAGGTTATTTAATGTGTCGTTGTAGGCTTTGTTGTGCTTGCCATAATGGTAGGAAAGCGTCTTAGAACTCATATACGGTTCAAGAGCGTCCATTGCAAAGGGAAGCGGGGGTACTGTGAATGCCATAACTTTGATCTCCTTAATTCTTGTGGGGATCATTATGGTATGCGGACACCCTTAGTCCTTCTTTATCTCCCCAACTCGAGCAACAAAAGCTCCGTCCTTCATCATGACTTCGACATCCGTGCCTTCTTTCAGTTCGTTAACAGACATGACCGGCTTACCGCCTCGGTAGATAAAAGCACTGTTTCCACGAATTTGTTTGGAAGGATCTAACAAGCCCCAGACTTGTTCCAGACTTCGCAGGCGAATTGTGTCCTTTTCAAATTGTTGGATCAGGCTGTTTCGCACAGAAGTACATCTGTCTCTTATACACATCTGACGCTGCCGA
>USHK01000169.1 GCA_900554375.1 uncultured Sutterella sp. | reverse complement strand
CGAGATTCATGAGCGTCTCGTGGGCTCGGAGATGTGTATAAGAGACAGATATGGCTTCATTCTGCAAATAGAAGACAAGCAGAACAACGAATAAGTGCATTTGTTTTGATAACTATCAATTGTTTGACACGTGTTCTAAAAAATTTTCTTTAAATAACAGATGGTTAAGTTATGTCTACCAACTTATTACCGAGTTTTGTAGGCGACAAAATATAAAACCCTTATGGCTGTTGCATTCTTGCTTAGATAAAATTGAACTTGTCCGTATTTGGAACCTACAAATCTCTCATCATGCAAAAACCCGTCTGGAAAAAAATTGCAGAAGAAATCTCTTTAGAAGTTTCTTTGGGAAGGTGGACTGTCGGCTCAATCATTCCGAATGAAATTGATTTAGCAAGAAGATATAAAGTCAGCCGCGATACCATGCGGAAAGCCCTGAGTTACCTTACTCAGCAGGGGCTTTTTGAGAGAAAGCCGCATATCGGAACCAAAGTTAAATCCAGAACGAGAACCGGTAAGTTTCTGAGTGAGTTGGACGGTATCAGAGACATCGACCATTACGGCAACAAATATCCGAGAAAGATTCAAAACGTTACTCAGATTGTGGTTGATGATGAGCTAGCCGAACGCTTATCTCTAAGACCAGGTGACTTGGTGATTCGATTTAAAAATATAAGAGTTGCCTCAGAAAAAGTTCAGGAAACGGTTGTTGTTACCTATGTTTACCTACCCGCTGAGGCGGCAGAAGTTTTGGAGATCGTGAAGAAAAGACCCGAAGAACTGATCATTACGCTGGCGGAAGAAGTATTAGGGCGCGAGTGTGATCAGGTCAAACAGACCTTCTCGGGAACCATCATGCCGGACGAAGTAGCCGATTTATTTAAAGTTCCGCACGGCACAGCAGCGCTCAAAATTATCCGGAACTATATGGACGTCAGAGGACGGACGATTGTCGCCTCTGAGTCTTTCCATACTGCGGATCGCTTCTCGTTTTCTGTTGCTGTAAAGAAGAAAAAATACTAATTAGGAAAACATCTTAAATCTCGCAGAAACACTGTGAATTAAGAGAATCAGACTTGCTCATTTCTCTTTGAATCGCTACGCTCAAAGCTACACCCAAGAAGAGCCTCAAAACCCAAATGCACAAAACTACAAAACGCGGCTTCCTTAAGGCCGCACTCGCCTCCGGATTGGCGTTTGAAGCCTTTCCGGCTCGCTCTGTTTCTCAGAAGAGCGCCGAGCAGTTAACTACGATCATTGACTTAGACAAATGCGACGGATGCACTGATTTGCCGATTCCTGCGTGCGTTAAGGCCTGCCGCACGAAAAATCAGTCTCGCTTTCCCGAGCCGCAGAAACCGCTGCAGCCGTATTGGCCGCAGCCGAAGTATGAAGACTTCTCAAATGATCGCGACAACATTTCTCGACTGACACCGTATAACTGGATCTACCTTCAGCATGTTTCCGTTGACGGAAAAGATATTTATCTTCCCAGACGCTGCATGCAGTGCTTCGATGCGCCTTGCCGAAAGCTCTGCCCGTTCGGTGCCATCGACCAGACAAAGCAGGGCGCGGTAAAGATAGACGACAGAGTCTGCTTCGGAGGTGCAAAGTGTCGGGACGTTTGTCCTTGGAACATTCCTCAGCGCCAAGCCTGCGTTGGTATCTACCTTAAGGTAGAACCGAAATTAGCCGGCGGCGGAGTGATGTACAAGTGCGACTTCTGCGCTGACCTCATTGCACAAAACAAAGAACCGGCTTGTTCGGCTCAGTGTCCGAAGATAGCCATGATGGTTCTGCCCATCTCGCAGGCAGAAGAAAAGCTCAAGGATATAGCAAAGGGTAGATTTGTTTACGGCAAAGAAGAAAACGGAGGAACGGCGACCTGGTATGTCTGCTCCGTGCCGTTTGAGACGATCAACCGCCAGCTGGAGGTTCAACTGCCTAAAAACCATCCGGGGCGCCCGCTGATAAATGAAGTTGATTCGAAATTGAGCCAGTCAAAGCCGTTGGTACTCGGAACCTTGGCAGCTCCGATTGTGGCTTTAGGCGCCTCGGTCGCTCTAAGAAAAAGAAAAAACGATAAAGATCAATCTCAGTAGAACGGTGCAGCAATGAAAATCATCAGACAACCTTTGATCAATCGAGTCGTGCATTGGGGTATTGCATTGAGCTGCTTCGGATTGATTTTTACCGGAATACTGCAGATGCCTGTAGCGAAGAGATACGGCCTGACAGCGTTAGGCGAGTGGATGGGCAATTACTTTACAACCTTGTCCATGCATTACTTCTTCGGGTTGATCTTTGTTTTCTTCTGCTGTTTCCATGTTTTCTACCATGCATTGAACAAAGAGTTCGACATCGTTCCGAAGAAAGGCGACGTAGAAGGGAGCATCCTGATTTTTAAAGCCATTCTCTCTGGGGAGAAAGAGCCGCCGAGCGCGAAATACCTGCCGGAACAGCGTTTGGCCTGGGCCGCTTTTGCTGTGACCTTCCTAATCCTCATTGTCACGGGTCTTTTGAAAACCTATAAAAACCTTCCGGGGGTTCAGCTAGAGGATCCTTGGACGTTTTATATTTCTCAGTTCCATAATCTGGGCTTCGTGCTCTGCATTTTCTTGTTTATCGGCCACATGGCGGCCTTTGTGATCAAAGCCAACCGTAATCTTTTACCGGCAATGTTTTCAGGCAAAGTAGACCGAGAGTACGCTCTGGAGCGTCACTCTCTTTGGTCACCTGAGTAAAAGACTAAAAGAAAGTTCAAAGAGAGGACTTGGCTGACTTAAGGAGAATCAATGATGTTTCACTTGAGATTGAACAGTACATTTTCAAGAGTCATTGTTTCGCTTTTGTTGACAAGTGCTGTTTGGCCCTCTCTTGCGGCTGAAACATTAAGGTTGGGCGTTTCTTTCTTTGCCGAGCACAATATCAATAAAGTGCTTATAGATCCTACGATTGAGGCGATCCGAAGAGCTGTTCAGCCGGACAAATTAGAGGTCGAATATCTCGAGCTCGGGCGCCTCCAGAATTCGTTAAAAAACGGCCAATTGGATTTAGTTCTTTCGTCCGCTGGAAACTACAGAAGATTCCTTTTGGAAGGCTATGGCCTTAGGGATTTGGCGACCATGGTTTCAAATCAGGCGCCGAATCCTAATTACGCAGAGGGTTCCGTATTCTTCGTGCGCGGTGACAGAAGAGATATTGATTCCATTGGAGCACTAAAGAATAAGTCAGTCAGCGCTAACTATCCTTTTGCGTTTTCGGGTTGGCAAATTGCAGCCGGGGAGCTTTTAAAGAGAGATTTCGATCCGGAGCATTTCTTTTCAAAAGTCGATTTTCTCGGACACGGAGCTTCTCCGGTCATAGATTCCGTCTTGTCCGGCAAAACTGATGCCGGCATTGTAAGGGCTTGTGTTTTGGAAAATGCAGGGCTTCTGAAATCCGGACAAGTCAAGGTGCTGGAGCCGAAGGAAAAGACAGATTTTCCTTGTCAGGTGAGCACACGCCTGTATCCTAATTGGACCTTATCCACGACTCCGAATACTCCTCCGGAGGTCAGTAGGAAGGTGACGGCCGCAGTGCTGGAAATCAAGCCTCTGCAAAATAATCTTCATTGGAGTGTAGCGACAGATTTCACGCCGATTGATGACTTATTCAAGGCATTGGAGATCGGACCTTTTGAATATCTTCGCCATTTTAGTTTTGAGCGTTTCATCGAGGCGTACTGGCAGTACTTTGTTTTCGCAGCGATTTTTATTATCGGACTGATCCTCCATGGTATTCGAAGTGAGTACTTAGTAAACAAAAGAACTCATGCATTAGCGGAGTCCTTAAAGCGGGAACGCAAGCTCAGGGCAGAGGCAGCTTTGGTCAAAGGACGACTGGATAAAATCCAAAAAGTCGGGTTGGTTGGTCAGATGTGTTCCATGATTGCCCATGAATTAAAACAGCCCTTGGGCGCGGCGGCAGCTTATTGCTTTGCTCTGCGTCGCCGTATGGAAAACGGAGAGGTTTCCGTTGACGTGATAGAAAAAGGCATTGAACGAGTCGACAGTCAAATTCAAAGGGCTTCGGAAGTAGTCAATCAAGTTCGTTCCTATGCCAAAGGCCAAAGACAGACTGTCTCTTATACACA
>USHK01000168.1 GCA_900554375.1 uncultured Sutterella sp. | reverse complement strand
CATCACACCGCTTTGCATTGCCGTTGCCGCAATCCTTTTAGGTCTAAGCGGCGAGAAACTATCGATGCTGACGATGGCCTGCGCCCTTCCTCCGGCATTCTCAGGCATCATCATCGGTTCTCGATACAATGTTTACGTTCAGGACGGCGCTTCAATTTTGGCAGTCAGTACACTCATGTTTGCTTTTGCAGCACCTTTCTGGATTTGGTTCTGTCCGATTCTTCAAAGCTGGTTTTAGTTTTCATTGAAAAAAGAGAGCGGTGAGAAAAAATCTTTGCCGCTCTTTTTACTCATCTATTTAGATTAAGGCAGCTTGTCGTAGACCTCATCGATCACTGGCTCAAGCCATTCAGTAGAAGCACCTTCGGCCGGGACTTCTAAAGACAAATGCTGAAACCAACTGTCATTTGCTGCGCCATGCCAGTGTTTGACATTAGGCGGAATATTGAAGACTTCGCCTGCCTTTAGTTCGTGAGCCGGCTGACCTTCAAGTTGTACCCAACCTCTGCCGTAAACGCAAATCAGCATCTGACCGCCACCATTTTCAGCGTGGTGGATATGCCAATTATTTCTGCACCTCGGTTCGAAGGTAACGTTGTAAGTTGGAACTTGTTTCGTTGTTAGAGGAGCAAGCCAGCTTTGTCCAACGAAATATTTAGCGTAAGCATCATTGGGTTTTCCGACCGGAAAATCACTGAGTTTTGGAACTTCCTTCATGAAACCTCCATCATTCACATTCATTCGGCGAAGAACATTAATGTTCTCGCCTCTTTTTTCAATCTCTCCAATTGAATAATAAATCATCAAATGTTATATAAAATTAAGATTTATGCAGATTACGCATGAGTATTGATTCAGTTGCAATTGTCCGTCTGATTATTTTTGTAAATAATTCTCGTTATCGTTTTTGTGATTTGAGATAATGCGTTAAAACAATTAACCTCGTCCGGAGTTATGCCATGCCGTCTTTTGAAACCGGTGTTCGACTGCTAAAGAATATTCTTATTAAGAAAAGAAGCTACTCTGCATTTTTCGCGGATGAAACTGACGCGCTTCACAAAGCGTTCCCAGCCAAGGCTACGGTTCACGCAGGACCGTTCGGCATTCCGATGCTTTGGAATTCGGCCAGAAACTTCCTTGAAAAGAAGTCCTTTGAACCCAGACAAACTGAAGGCATTGCTTATGTACATATCCCATTCTGTGAAAGCAGGTGTCTTTTCTGTATGTTTTATCAAAATCCTTATTCCACAGAGGCTGCAGACGCGTACACCAACACTCTGATTAAAGAGTTTGAACTCTGGAGTCAACGAGCTGCTCAGAATTCAGCGCCGATTAAGGCTTTATATTTTGGGGGCGGAACGCCCACCGCGTTAGAGCCGAATAATATTAAGAAGATCCTTGAAGCCGCAAGAAAGGAGCTTCCTCTTACTGATGACTGCGAAATCACATTCGAAGGTCGGCTTCACGGGTTAACGGATGAAAAACTTTCTGCGTGCTTAGAAGGCGGCGTGAACCGCCTTTCTATCGGAGTACAAACCTTCAATCAGGACATTCGAAAAGAAATGCAGCGGCTTGATTCTCCGGAATTCATCATTCGCCGACTGGAAGAGATTTCCTCCATCGATCATCTTGCCGTCGTCATCGATCTTCTCTTCGGCTTCCCGGGACAAAAAGGACAAGTTTGGGCTGAAGACCTTAAGATTGCTTCTGAACTGCCGATTGACGGGGTTGACTGTTACCAGCTAAATGTTTTTGAAAAGTCTCCTCTGCACACGCGTATTAAATCAGGACTTTGTGAACCGGCGGCTTCACTTGCCGAGGCCGCAGACATGTTTGCCGAAAGTGTGGAGCATTTTTCTGCTCATCCCAATTGGCATCGTCTGACTAATACCCATTGGGCGAGAACTTCTCTTGAGCGTAACCTTTACAACCGGTTAGCGAAAGGTCCAAGCGACTGCCTGCCTTTCGGCTGCGGTGCCGGCGGAAAGCTCTTTGGCTACAGCTGGATGCAGGAACGTAAACTTGCCAAATGGTCAGAGATGGTTGAAAAAGGACTCAAACCCGTCTTTGTCATGATGAAGCCGCAGGAACACTGGCATCTCATGCGCACACTGGCCAGCAGTGTCGAATCAGGCCCCTTCAATCTGAAGGAAATAGGAGACAACTTTAACGTCGACATTGAAAAGCCTTTAAGACCGGTCATGGATCAGTGGGCCAAAGCAGGTCTTCTGGATAAGTCAGGCGATCTCTTTTCTCCTACGGTGGCGGGTCAGTTTTGGTACGTAACGATGGCTCAGCTCGCAACCGAAGCCCTAACAATGGCGATTTCAAAAGAAGACTCCTTCAAGGCCGACCCGATCACGCAAAGCGTTTATTCCCCCAATCAAGCCGAAACGTGGTTAAAAACTATCAACAAGCGGGAAGATTGACAGGAGGAAAACGCTTAGCTATTTGAAAAAATTTGTATTTTCAGAATAGTTGAAATAAGATAGCGTTTCATTTCAAAAAGGAGTAAAAATGACAGCACCTCTCGGCAATGTTAAAGCCTCGGTCCCCCCTGAGCAGTTAAAAGCAAAAATGAATCCCGGTGATGTTTCTTTCCTCGGATTCGAGCGCAAGGACAACGTTTTCACCGTTACTTTTGCTTGGATTGACATGATCGGCGGCCATCACGAGCATACTTTTGCCCGCGGCGACATCTTCGCAGACTTCAACAAAGTTCTGAAGATCTTCACTGACGGCGGTCTGCCTATCGATCCAGCCAAGGCTGACGATTTCCACATGCGTCTTTGCCAGCTCTCTACCGTTATGGTTCAGGAGCAGGCTCCGGCCGCTAAAGCAGAAGCCAAAAAAGAAGAAGCTCCTGCTAAATAATGCATTGAACACTTAATCGTGTTTTAGGATTGCCGCTTTTAGCGGCAATTTTTTTGTGCTGCCGCTAAACGTAACTCAAATCAAATTCTGAACATAATCAATTCGTTATTGGAATTTACCCGCACTTTAAGAATTGTTCCCTGCGCAATGCGTTTTCACAATATGCATCAGTTAAAATTTTAGGATCGTATCTAGAATAAGACCCTGCGGAGTTCCAAAGAGATGTTTGATCAGCTCATGAGTCGAAGAAAATTGATGCTTGTCGCCTCAGTTTCCTCCTTTCTTTCCGGCTGCTCGATGTTCTCTTCCGACCGTTACAGCTATCAGCCGGTCTCCTATGACAACTCGGAAGGATCAAAAGTCCTAAGAACCGCAATGAGTCAGTACGGAGCAAAATATAAATACGGTAAAGCTTCTCCCTCTGACGGGTTTGACTGTTCGGGTCTTATTTTCTGGGCTTACGGCAAACACGGAATTACCGTTCCCCGCCATACCGCCGCTCAATCGAAAGCCGGCAAATGGGTGGCTGCCCGCAACGCCCGACAAGGCGATATTGTTGTCTTTAGAATCGGAAGGAGACTTCATACCGGATTAGTTGCCGACAAAGGCCGGTTCCTTCATGCACCGTCCTCCGGTGGCTACGTTCGAATGGAAAGCCTTTCCGGAGACTATTGGAAAAACAAAATCGTCGGATACCGAAGAATCGTATAAAGTAAACGATATTATTCACATAAATCACATCGTTACATAGGTAGTTAAAAGAATGCGCAGTGACAAAATCAAAGTCGGTCCTCAGGCCGCACCTCACCGTTCCCTTCTCTATGCACTGGGATTAACCGATGAAGAAATCAAAAAACCTCTCATCGGCATTGTCAGCTCTCAGAACGACATCGTCCCGGGCCACATGAATTTGGACAAGATTGTTGACGCTGTTAAACAAGGCGTAGCCCTTGCCGGCGGTGTTCCTATCGTCTTCCCGGCTATTGCCGTTTGCGACGGTATTGCCATGGGACACGAAGGCATGAAATATTCTCTTGTCAGCCGCGAACTGATTGCTGACAGCACCGAAGCAATGGCAATTGCTCATGCATTTGATGCTTTGGTCATGGTTCCAAACTGTGATAAGAATGTTCCTGGTCTGTTAATGGCGGCAGCAAGATTAAATATCCCAACTGTATTTGTCAGCGGCGGTCCAATGCTTGCAGGACACGTAAAGGGATGTAAGACCAGCCTTTCCAGTATGTTTGAGGCAGTTGGTGCCTATACAGCAGGAAAGATGAC
>USHK01000167.1 GCA_900554375.1 uncultured Sutterella sp. | reverse complement strand
ACGAGATTCATGAGCGTCTCGTGGGCTCGGAGATGTGTATAAGAGACAGCATCTCATCATCATCGATCAATCTAACTAAGGGAGAAAGTTTTTTCTGTTCATTCATTTTTTCCTCTTTAATCAGCTCAGTCGAACGGCGTCAAAAACCACTGTAACTTGCAAACCTTTCGGTTCTTTTTGTGTGAAAGATACCGAGCCGCCGTATTTTTCAGCAATCGCAAAGACTATTCCCAAGCCAAGACCGGCGCCATTGGCTTTTACCGTTTCCTGCAAGGCTTTTTGCATTCTCTGCAGCTTTTCCGATGCAATCTTTTCTCCGTTGTCATCAACTTTAATTTCTGCCTTACTTCCGGATAAACTCAGTGAAACCAAAACCTCAGCCTTCTCACCTAAAGGTTCTACGGCCTCTGCGGCGTTTTTTAGCAAATTAAAGATGAGAAGTTCAATTGCCAGAGGATCAGCTACCATCTCAATATCTGAGGGGATCTCTTGTTTTATTTTTAATGAGGTAGAGACGTAAGCTTCAAAGGAAGCCACTGCTTTTCCAATAACATTTTTCAAGGAGATTACTCGAACTTCAGTTTTATCTTGGGCACGTGCGAATCCTCTCACTCTTTCTACGATGTCTGAAGCCCGAGTTATACCTCTTTCTATTTCCGTAACTGCCTCATGAATAATGGGATCGTTAGTATCCTGTCTATTAACATATTTCCGAAGACCTCTGACATAGTTCGATACCGAACTCAGTGGTTGTTTCAATTCATGCGCGATCATGGAAGACATCTGAGAGACCATTCCTCTTCTTTCTATTTGATTTAATCTTCTCAATCGCTCCTTAGCGACCCTAGCCACCTCATCTCTTTGATTTATAGCCATCCTCAGTTCTGCAGTCCTCTTCAAAACCAGGGTATTGACTCTGACAATATGGAAGATTAAGCAACCAAGAAGAATAATGAAAAGCAAAATTTCCGTTCGGTACTTATCCCACAGCTCTTTAGGTGAAAGCGAAACTTTAGCGTACGGTCCGATTTTTAACCTCTCAAAGAGCTGACCAACACTTCTGAAGTCATTCGCAATACTCCATTTTGACTTCATCATCTCTTCCGGCATCGTCAAAAGGCTAAGCGTAATCGCTGCTGCGGAATCAGGTCTAACTTTAGGAAAAGAAGAAAATACGACATCCGGGTATAAGTTCGTTGAAGTTGCGCATTTAAATGCAGAATTTTTAGTCTCCAAGACCCTAAAGCTGACATTCATGAATTGACCATTTTTAATGACTCTCTCATATTCACATGTCGGGAGTATCGCTACGTCAGCGCTACCGCGCGCTAAATAAGACAAAGGCGAAGGCAAGTTATATCGTGTCGGGCGAAACGAGGAGAAAAAATTATCAGGCTCAAATCCTTTTAATGCGATTTCATAAGCTGCGCTCAACCAGCCCGCCAAAGCGCTGTTATCGTATGAAACTGCTCTTTTACCTTTCAAATCCGCTATCTTTTGAAATGGGGAATCGTCCCTAACCACAAAAGTCGCCCCGACGGACTCTGAAGGGTTTTGAGCGCCTTCAGGCATTCTCGTTACGATTTGCCGTAGTCCAGCTTCCCTAAGATTGGCTTCGAAAAATCCGCTTGGTGAAATGAGAAAATCGAAATTCTTATTCGCTAATTCCGAAGCGCCAGTCTCAATGGGAATTTCCTCTGTCCGGATATTCCAATCCTTATGTTTATCTCTTAGATATTCCATCGTCGGACCGAAGCAATCGAGATAGAAAAAAGGATCTTCGAGACGAACAACTCCAATTTTTATGGTTTTCTTTTCTATCGGCTGATCTAGGTTAATTTCATTTGCAGCAACAAAGCCGACAGCATTCTGACCGAATAAGAAAAAATACAAGAGAGCAGAAAGCAAATGGCAGATCGTTCGCAGAGAAAACCAACGTTCCATTTACATCACCATTGCCCGAGAGATAAATTGTTTTTATGACATTTTTCAAGATAATAATCTATGGAGACATCTTGAAGGAGTGGACATTCGGAGATTCTTACATAGGACTTTCCCCATAGTTATCTCGTCTGAGTTCTTTTCCGCCTCCATCTTTATGATTGGCCTCAACAAAAGTAACGTCTTTTTCCAAAGAAGATCCTAGATGGCGCCAAGAAAGGGACAACCCAGGCTTAAAGTCTTCGAAAAGATAAATAACCATTTGGTACTTCAAAATAAATTCCTGACTTAACAGTTTGCGGTTAATTTCGAAATTTTCAAAATAAATTTTGAAACTTCTCTTCCTGAGAAGACAACTGACGGCTTCCAGAGGATCATTAGAAAATCCAATCTCAACCACCTCAAGGAGCCACCATGGACGAGAACCATCGCGGGAAAATCAAAAAAGCACCCGCACCGGAAGTAGTGAAGTACCTCATCAACCCGGCGATTAAAACAGACTTAGAAAGAAGTTATCAAACCATCCTCGACATCAACAAAGCTCATGTTCTAATGCTTGCCGAGGAAGGCATCATCACCGCCGACGTTGCAAAGAAGATCTTAGAGTGCACGCAGGACATCTCTGCAATGGAAGGTCATCCGACTTTTGAAATCAATCCGAATGTTGAAGATCTTTACTTCAATTTAGAGAAATATCTCCTCGAACAGATCGGCGCCGAGATCGGAGGCCAGCAGCATACTGCCCGGTCAAGAAACGACCTTTTTGCAACTGAAGCAAGAATGGACATCCGCGGTTTCTATCTGCGTCTCTGCGGAATGTTCAATGAGCTCCGCCAGAACCTTATTAATTTAGGCAAAGCCAATACCGATGCAGTCATGAGCGGCTACACGCACCTTCAGCCTTCAGAACCGATCACTTTCGGTCATTACTGCGCCGGCGTTTTAAATGCTTTAGAACGCGATTACGAAAGAATCCAAAATGCTTGGAAAGCTCTGAACATTTGCCCGCTTGGCGGCGGCTCAATGGGTTCTACCACTTTCATGATCAACCGGAACAGAACAAGCGCCCTGCTCGGTTTTGACGAACCTATGCAGAACTCCATTGACTGCACGGCGAGCAGAGATTACTGCTTAGAAATCATCGGAACCATGTCGGTGGCTTCCTGCACCCTCTCTCGCTTCGCTTATGACTTGTACATGTGGTCGACGCCTGAATACGGTTATGTTGAAGTGGATGATTCTGTCGCTGGGTGTTCTTCCATCATGCCTCAGAAAAAGAATGCGCTAACACTTGAATGCTGTAAAGGCAAGGCAGCCCACATGGAAGCTTTCTTCGTTTCTGTCTTCAGTTCGTTAAAGAATATTCCGTTCACGCACTGCAGAGACTCTTCGACAGAGGCCATGCGTTTTGTCTGGACAGCCTTGCAGGAATTTGAAGCCGACCTGGCTTTGCTCAATGTCACCATTAAGACACTAACGCTTAAGAAAGAACGGATGCTTCAGGCTGCTGTTCAAAACTACTGCACGGTTACTGAACTGGCCAACTACCTCGTCCGTCATGACGGAATCTCCTTCCGCAGTGCGCACGGCGTCGTCGCTATGTTGGTTGGCTACATGCAGGAACATAACAAGTTAGCCAACGAAATCACAGTGGAGGACATCAATCCGATTTGCGAACTCCTCCTGGGTAAGAAGACCGGTCTTACCGACGACTTGATTCGAGAAGCCCTTGACCCAACAAGAAATGCTCAGTCGAAGAAGACAATCGGCGGTTCAAACTCTAAGGAAGTCACTCGTCAGCTCGATCGTCTGCAGGCAAATCTGGATCGGGATAACCTGACATTAAATAGCAGAGTCGGCCAAGTTAAAGGCGCCAAAGAAGAATTAGAGCGCAAGGTCGCTGAAGCCATCGCCTAAAAGTTTCACCTCCCACTTTTCCAACCAGGCGGCGCTCCATTTGGAGCGCCTTTTTTCATATTTATAAGAAAGCTTTCATATAAGCTTTATCTTGTGATTTTTGAGTTAGCGTCGAGGTACAGAAGTCTTTTTGCTGCTCTGTTGTTTACGGGAAACCTTTCGTAATGTCAGACGGTCGCTAACTAAACATCCTTCATTTGACTTCCTCCCCTCCATAAATGAAGAGGATTCCTACCGCTTCTCCAACAGCCGTAGCTTAATGTCGAAGTTGCCTCGGCGGGTTTCTGCTTCAGCGAGATTGCCC
>USHK01000166.1 GCA_900554375.1 uncultured Sutterella sp. | reverse complement strand
GCGTCAGATGTGTATAAGAGACAGATTTTGTATCGTCGCTTTCTTCGTTGCAGGATTTATTGATTCAATTGCCGGGGGCGCCGGATTTGTCACGGCTCCCTCACTGCTGCTGATCGGAATGCCTCCACACATGGCGCTCGGAACAGGAAAGCTTGCGACAAGTATCGGCTCGGTTGTTGCGCTCTGGACTTTTTGGCGAAGCAATCTGATCTTGAAAAAGATTGTTCCGGTGGGCGTACTTTCTGCAATGGCCGGTGCCTCCTTTGGTGCTTTCTGCGCGCTTCAGATTGACGGCGCGACCATGGGCAAGGTCATTGTGATCATGCTGCCTCTCGGGATTTTGTTCACAGTCCTGACCGGTGGTTTCAAACTCACGGAAGGCGAGCTGCCTAAAGATCACTTTTGGCTTCGCGTTGTTTTAATCGGGGTTTTAATCGGTTTTTACGAGGGATTTTTCGGACCCGGCGCCGGAACGTTCTTTTTAATTGCCCTGCACGTGTTTTTGAAAATCGGTATGGTTCAGTCTTCGGGAACTGCGAAAGCCTTTAATATTGCGGCCAACTTTGCCGCATTCCTAACTTTTGCTTCGGGTGCGGCCGTTTGCTACGAGATCGCCATTCCATGTGCTATCGCCAGCATGTTGGGCAATAGAGTAGGGGCTTACTATGCCATCAAGATCGGCGGAAAATTTGTCCGCAATATTCTCTATATTGTTTTAGTTATTTTGATGGTTTCGCTGGTCTACAAATTCTTTATTGCCGGTTAAATTCCAAGCGTTAGGCAATAAGTAAAATAACTTCACGCTGCAGCGTACCGTTTACGAATAAGCCGCTAGTGACGAAAAGAGTTCGGTGGGTTAAATTATTAAATAATAGTTTTCTATTCAAGAGGCACAGAGCAAACTCAATGGAACTCAATGGTTCCGGATCGGTTCCTGTTGGCAAGAAAAATGCAGGTTATTGAGGGGAAAGGAGATTTTGGCGGACTGAGGTTATGTCTATCGGCAGCCGGCTCTCCGTTTTTGGACGGATTTGTCCTGACATCCCAAGGTTTCATATTTCTTTTAGCGCAATCTGTTTTTCAATTTTCTGCGCTGGAACTCGGACTTGTAGCGACAGCCTATGTTTTTGGCAGTTTTATCGGCTCCATGGGTTTTGGCAAAGCTGCAGATATGTATGGAAGGGCCGTTATTTTCCGATACGTGCCCTGGTTTGTAGCACTCTTATCAATTGCCCAATTTATTAGTTTCAGCCCAATGGGCTGGTTTATTTCGAGGTTTCTCTTTGGTTTGACAATTGGAGGTGATTCTCCAATTGCTCAGGCCATGCTTTCAGAAAACTCCCCGAAAGCACAGTGCGCCAAGCGGTTGGTACTTTTGATGACGGCTTGGTTCATCGGAGCGATAGTTGCGGCGATCTCTGCCTACATCACCGTCCAGGCAAAGCTCCCATGGGAATTTTTTGCGGCAGCTCCCTGCCTTTTAGGATTGGTCCTCGGCGTCGCGCGGTTTAACGCTCCGGAGTCTGTTCAATGGCTTAGAAGTAAAGGACGCAATGAAGAAGGCGAGCTTAGCCGAATTCGTTTAGGGATTGAGTTTGAAGAAATAAAACGAGAGGCCAACACGGTTGACCAAACAGCTCTATTTAAGCCGAGGAATCTTAAAAACCTAGCATACCTTTCTGTGTTTTGGATTTGCCAAGCGATTCCCGTCACGGTTCTCCTGATGTTCGGGCCTGTTCTCATCGGAGCATTAGGAACCTCAAGCTTTGATACCGATGTCGGGCAGCTGGTTTTAACGGACTCGTTTTTCCTTATAGGCAGCTTGGCTGCCCTAAAGATTGTTCCGCAGTTTGCTAGAAGACCGGTGATATTGTGGACTTTTGGAATTATGGCGTTTTCCTTGGCCCTGCTTTCTCCCGGCAGTGTTCTTTCCGATTTTGCGGTTTGTCTGCTTCTTTCAATCTATGCCCTGAGTTATGGGGTCCAAAGCGTTTTGGATTACGTATACCCGGCCGAGTTGTTTCCTACGTCAGTTCGGTCTACCGCGCTCGGCATTCTCGGAAGTGTTTCAAGAGTTGGAGTTTTTGTTGTAACTCTCGGATTTCCAATGGCTTTTGAAGGTTTAGGCGTTCAAGCAGTTCTTCTTATCGGAGCTGCTATCTGCATGCTCGGATTTATTGTTTCATGGATCTTGGCACCCGAACCATCCCGTCATTGATAGATACAACTTATTGATGTCAAGGGAAAATACTTAGTATTGTTGCATTAATAAAACAGTCTAATCAGACTGTTTAAATCTATAATTCTCTCAACAGTCTAGTTGGACTGTTTTGATCAACGAGCATTTCTCTTTGGTAAACACTATGTTCAAAACATCGATTCTTTTTACTGCATTACTTTCCGCAGCTGCCCTGACCTCTGTTTCTGCTGCTCCTGTTCAGACTGAAGGCACCGGTATCGGTAAACACGGCGATATCAAACTTGCTGTGACATTTGACAACGGCAAAATTCAAAACATTAAGGTTTTGGAAGATCATGAAAATAAGGTCTTGGCTGCCAAGGTTTTCACCGATCTTAAAGACGCTGTTATCGCAAATAACTCCGTTAAGGTCGACGGTATTGCCGGTGCGACTTTCTCCTCAAAGGGTTTCTTGAATGCCGTCAGCGATGCAGCAAAGAAAGCCGGTGTCAAACTGTCTGACAAAGTCAATAAGGACAAAAAGGCTGACAACGCAATGCCGGCCGTTCAGAATTACGACGTAGTGGTGATCGGTGCCGGCGGTGCAGGTTTTGCTGCCGCTGTAGAAGCTAAGAGCAAAGGCGCCAATGTGGTTCTGCTCGAGAAAATGCCGACAGTCGGCGGAAACTCTTTAATTTCCGGCGCTGAAATGAACGTTCCCGATTCTTGGGTTCAGAAGACTCTGAAGATCACGGACGATTCTCCCGCCAGAATGGCAGCCGACACGCTCAAGGGCGGCGACTTTAAGGGCGATCCTGAAATTGTCGGTGTGATGACCGTCAACGCTCTTCCGACAGCTGAGTGGCTGAGAGATACCGTTGGTGTCAATTTCGAAAAAGACAACGTTTTCCAGTTCGGCGGTCACTCAAGAAAGAGAGCATTGATTCCGGTCGGTCATACCGGTACTGAGTTCATTACCAAGTTCTC
The DNA here is from genome assembly GCA_900554375.1 of uncultured Sutterella sp. Classification (GTDB taxonomy): domain Bacteria; phylum Pseudomonadota; class Gammaproteobacteria; order Burkholderiales; family Burkholderiaceae_F; genus Parasutterella. The sequence goes on along the minus strand of USHK01000166.1, from coordinate 1,015 downwards.
TGCACTTGCCGACAAGATGGGCATTCCTGTTATCACGAACATGAAAGCCGAAGAACTGGTGAAGGATAAAGACGGACGTGTTGTCGCAGTAAAGGCAATTTCCGGCGGTAAAGAATATACCTTCAACGCCAAAGGCGGCATCGTTTTAGCTACCGGCGGCTTTGGTGCCAATGCCGAGATGGTTAAGAAATATAACCCCAGCATCGACGAACGCTTTAAGACAACCGATGCTCCCGGAACAACCGGTGAGGCCTTGTACATGGCAGAGAAGGCCGGGGGTCAGCTCGTCAACATGGGTTATATTCAGACTTATCCGATCTGCGATCCGATTTCCGGTGTGATTGAACTGATTGCTGACGCTCGTTTTGACGGCGCCATTTTGGTCAACCAGGAAGGTAAGCGCTTCGTTGAAGAACTCGAACGCCGTGACGTGATTTCCAATGCCATCCTCAAGCAGCCCGGCGCATACTGCTATGTTCTTTGGAACGACAATATTGGCAAGATCTCCAATACCGTGAAGATTCACGATACGGAATATCAGGCTTTCACGAAGCAGGGCATCATGCACACTTCCGATACCCTGAAAGGTGCAGCCGACTACTTCCACATTCCTTACGATAACCTCAAGGCCACGATTGATCGCGTGAACAAGTTTGCCAAAGAAGGTAAGGACGAAGACTTCCACAACCGCGGCGGTCTGAAAGATATGTCTACCGGCAAGTACTACATCATCAAAGCCGTTCCTTCTACTCATCACACCATGGGCGGTTTAAAGATCAATACCAAGGCTGAAGTCCTGGATAAGAACGGCAAACCGATCCCGGGCCTTTTTGCAGCCGGTGAAGTCACGGGCACCACTCACGGTACAAACCGTCTCGGCGGCAATGCCTACACAGATATTATGGTCTTCGGCCGTATCGCCGGTGACGGCGCTGCTGCTCAGGCTAAAGCCCGCTAATCCTCTCTTCTGTTAACAATCTCATACCTGTCTCTTATACACATCTGACGCTGCCGA
>USHK01000165.1 GCA_900554375.1 uncultured Sutterella sp. | reverse complement strand
GTTCTGAGATGCGCCAGACACTTAAGGCCGCACGGAAGCAATATTCTGGCGCCTGACAGAGCGATCGCCTTTCTCACGAAAGATAACTAAAGAAGGAAACGGAATTTTGATTTTCGTTTCCTTCTTTTTTTCTTAAAGCGTTGCCGTCTTATCTGCTTTCTCTGCAATCTCTGCGTTAAACGCTTCAATTTGCTTAACGCAAGCTAAATAGTTCTGGGAAAGTTTAAGCCCGTCCCAACTCGGAAATTTTCCTCTCGGCTGGATGCGAGCCACTCTTTCATCAAATGCCTTGGTGCGGATCCAGCGCTGATTTTCTAAGACAGTTTTTGCGCTTTCAGGATCATTGCAGATCAGAATCATGTCGCAGCCGGCAGCGAGTGCTGCATCGCTTCGCGCCGTGATTTCACCGACCTCAGAAGCTCCTTTCATCGACAAGTCGTCGCTGAAAATCAGTCCGTTGTAGCCCAAGCGTCCTCTGAGTTCTTCCTGAAGCCACTTCTTAGAGAAGCCTGCCGGCGCAGGAGAAACCTGAGGATATGTCACATGGGCCGGCATTACGGAAGTGAGCAATGTTCCCATAGAGGCGTACGGGACTTCGTCATTGTTTCGAATATCTGTTAAAGGTCGATCGTCTACCGGAAGTTCCACGTGAGAGTCCGCTGTTGCATATCCATGGCCGGGGAAATGCTTGCCGCAGCAGGCCATTCCTGCTTGCGCCATACCGCTCACCATTGCGGTGGCAAGAATACTCACGACACGAGGATTTCGGTGGTAGGCACGATTACCGATGACCGCGCTCTGCCCATAATCCAGGTCCAGGCAAGGTGCGAAAGTAAAGTCAACGCCGCAGGCTCTTAATTCAGAAGCCATGACCAAACCGCATGAAGCCGTCAGGTTATGGGCTCTCTGCGGATCGGTATCGTAAAGCTGGCCTAATGAACGGGCTGACGGAATCTTGGTGAATTCCTCTCTAAAACGCTGAATTCTTCCGCCTTCATGATCCACGCCGATAAGCAGCGAGGGATTTCTCAAAGAATGGATGTCATGCGTCAGGTTATGCAGCTGCTCACGGTTCTCGTAGTTGCGCGTGAACAAGATCACCATACCGACCATCGGATTTTGAAGGATTTTGACCTCTTCGTCCGTCAGACTGGTTCCGGCGATATCAACTACAACAGGTCCGAGAGGACGATCGACTTTTTCCATGGTTTATTCCTTTTCAATCACAACCATCGCCATTGCTGACGAATCTGTGTCACTTATAGAGACATGACACTTTAACCCTTGATTCTTAATCTGTACGGCCAACTTGCCCGAAAGTTGGACATAAGGTGCACCAAGCTCATTATTCAAAATGCTGATATCCGAAAAATTCACGGCGCCTCGAAATCCCGTACCAAGCGCCTTGGAGAATGCTTCTTTTGCAGCCCAGCGACTCGCAAGATAGCGATATCCTCTTTCTTCAGAGGCAGAGCGGCGCACTGCATAAACCGGTTGCTCAGACTCTGAGAGCACGGTTTCGCAAAACTTCGGCTGCCTTACGCAGGCCTTTTTAATGCGGGCAATATCAACAATGTCGCAGCCGATTCCGCTGATCATATTTAATCTTCCCTCGGCTCTTCACCGTAAGCGTCATCCAGCGGAACGCCGGGCAAGCTCATGAATCCGAAAGAAACGGCCGTAATGGCTCCGAGAATTCCCCAAACGATCCAATTCGGAGGCAGGCCCAGCGTAAATTCGGCGAGCAGATAAAAAATCGCAACCTGAGGAAGAACCGCCCAAAACACAGGTTTTCCGTCATCATGCAAACGGCGCACGGAGATCGTAAAAGAAGGAACTGCGATATACAGCCACCCGCACAGTACCAGGCCCACAAACACAAGAATCGTGTCAGTTGTTGTATCCGAAATCACCATCAGTAAGGCGAGATAGCAAACGGTAAAAGCCCAGAACCTCCAAAATCTTCCTAAGCCGGCACGGCCCTGCAGTTTGGTGTAATTGCGCGTCATGTCGTCATAAAGCTCGCGAATATGCAGCGGCATTTTGTCTCGGTAAGACTCGAGTTCAAAAGGATTTTTTCCCGGGGTCGGATTTTTCATTTTTCTACAACTTGTTCAATTCATTAAGGATTCGGCGCGTATTAAGCGGCGCATCCTCGAGATAATAGCGGATAAGGTCTCGCATCAACATTCGGGCTTCCCACTCCTGCGTGCCGCTCCCAAGCGTATTGCCGTTCAAAGCTTCCAATGTCTCGCCGGATATACCGCTGCCCTCAAAAGCCGTGTTGTCGTTCGCGACAAAATCGCCTCGAACAAATCGATAGTGCTTAGCAGGAAACGGACCGGAAGGAAGTGCGTAGCCCAGCACCTTTAAAAAGTCGCGTTCAAAGTAACGGAGCGGTACAAGGTAATCTTTTTCGACAGCCAGTTTTTTAAGCGTGTCGTAGTAAATTGTAAATAGCTCCGGTTCCGGTTCGCCTCGGGGGAGCAATCGTACTAAGAGTTCGTTGATGTAGAAAGCCGACATAAGAACTTTTTCGTTCATCGGGATCGTTCCGTACCACTCGCAGCGCGTGAGGTTTTTTACCTCACCTTTGCCGGAATAGGAAACCGCCAGTGGACAGAAAGGATTAAGCAGTCCTCTGTATTGGGACATCGGTCGTTTTGCTCCGCGTGCAACCAAAGGAATACGTCCGTAATCACGGGTAAAAAACTCCACGATAAGACTCGTCTCTCTCCATGGATAAGTGTGGAGAACAAACGCGGGCTGTTGATCAACCCGATATTCCGAACGACCTTTTTCGGCCATTAAATGAACCTCAAACTAAAGAGGTCATTTTAGCAAATAGGCACAGAGTGACTTCTGAAACAACCTGAACTCGCCCGAAGGTTTAGCGATTGGAGACACGACCCAAATCTAAAAGTTGTCAATCACATTATTGAGGAATATCGTTATAACTGCATGGGCAAACCAGACCTCGAGACAAATACCACTTGGAGGAAGATGTCATGTTATCAGCGCCTATCCACGGTTGGACGGACTTTCAGCTTCCCGGAACCTCTATATATGGCCTTAGCTATTTACGAGACGTTCCTTTTGAATGGTTGGATCAGGCCATCCACGGTCTTGAATCATTGTACCCCTTCACAGTAGAGGGATTCTTGGAACCGGACCGGTTCTTATGCACAGTCAGTTATTGGAACTGTTATGTTCTTGTAGAAGATGATGAAAGCGCCCCAATGCCTGAGGAAAGAATCTCAGCTATGAGACCTGAGGTTTCCCACACAAATATGTTGGAATTTTGTCAATATCTTTTTGAAGATATTAGCGCCTGCAAGAGAAAATGGTTTCAATTTTGCAGCCACAGTGCTACTAATCGAGAAATGTTGGTACTTCTGAACAGAAGGCTAAAAAAATTGAAGAACTTGATAGACAAAAGAGAAGAAGTTTTTTCTGTGGGAGGAGGCTGTTTCTTCTAAACGCGGAAGTGCAAATTCCTAAGATCACTCAAACAACTTGCTAAAAATCCCGAGCGGCGTTGAGCTGTTCGGGATTTTCGTTGGAAAGCTGATCTGTTATTTAACGACGATCAATTCGTACTGCGGATTACCCATCTTCTTTTCTGCCATTGCAGATAGTTGGCGCAAACCGTGTCGGCTCTCAATTCTTTCAATGACGTCCTTTCCGTCCGGTGCCGCAAAGACCAGGTCGCAGGAAGCCTGGTCAATAGCCAACAGGTCATTAGAGGCCAAGATGCCGATGTTTTTCATCGTCGGTTTCTGAGCGCTGGTTCCTGCGCAGTCGCAGTCAACACTCATGTTTCTCAGAACATTGATGAAAGTAATGTGTTTACCGAAGTGATTGATCACTGCCTGAGCGGAATCAGCCATCAATTCCATGAACTGATCTTTTAATGGCATGGCTCCGAAGTTAGGCGCCCCGGACATATTGGCGCCATGCACTTGACGCTTGCCGACTTGTCCTGAAGCGCAGCCAATCGCGATGTTCTTCATCGAGCCGCCAAATCCGCCCATCGCATGACCTTTGAAGTGAGTCAACACCAACATAGAGTCGTAATCGACAATGCCTTTGCCCATCGCGACTCCTTTGAGATGAAAGCCGTCACGAACCGGCAGATTCACATCTCCGTGCTCATCCATGATCTGTCTCTTATACACATCTGACGCTGCCGACGACTCCTT
>USHK01000164.1 GCA_900554375.1 uncultured Sutterella sp. | reverse complement strand
CTACACGTAAGGAGTCGTCGGCAGCGTCAGATGTGTATAAGAGACAGGTGTTGACTACGTTGCAAAACAGGCTCCGGACGGAAAGACCATTGTTATGGGAGCCCTGGCCACACATGCTGTGAATCCCAACCTCTTCAGCAAGCTGCCTTACGATCCTATCAAAGACTTCAGTCCGATTACGCTGATCGCTCAGACGCCGAACGTTCTGGTCATTACGCCGGAGTTTTCTCAAAAAACCGGTATCAAGACCGTTAAAGATTTAATCGAGTATGCCAAGAAGAACCCGGACGCGATTAATTACGCTTCCGGCGGCAATGGATCCGCAGGCCATATGTCCGGCGAACTCTTAAAGAATGCAACCGGCATCAAGATCGTCCACATCCCATTTAAGGGAGCTGCGGCCGCTCAGATGAGCGTGCTGAGCGGCGACACTCAGATGATCTTCGACAACCTGGCTTCCGCCAGCGCCAACATCAAAGCCGGCAAGTTAATTCCTCTGGCGGTAACGACAACGTTCCGCGCACCTTCTCTGCCCAACGTTCCGACGATGGCAGAAGCCGGCGTTCCCGGATTCGATATTTCTACTTGGTACGCCTTCTTCGGACCGGCCAAGATGGATCCGAAAGTGGTTGAAAAACTCAACCAAGCTTTTGTCAAAGCCATTAAGTCAAAACCTATGGCCGAACGTTTCGACAAGATGGGAGCCGTCGAGAAAGCCGGAACTCCCCAGCAGTTGAATGACTTTGTAAAAGCCGAACTCGTCAAATACAAAGAAATTGTGAAGACGAGCGGGGCGAAAGTAGACTAATACTCTGCTGAATTTGTACAACCTAGAAGGCCGGTTCCCGGCCTTCGTTAATTTTCGTTTTGCCTATGATCAAGGATCAAAGAGATTTTTGGGCCGGTTTGATGTTCATGGCCTTCGGAGGTTTTTTCTGCCTCTACTCTGTTTACAACTACAACATCGGGACAGCTTCCCGCATGGGCCCCGGCTATTTCCCGATGCTGCTCGGAGGATTCCTCTTTTTCCTTGGTTTCTTAATCACTGCAAAATCCGTTCTTTTTAATAGCACGGACGAAGACGGCGGTAAGTTCGGAAAATTCGACTGGTATAACTTCTTTGTGATCTTGGGATCTGTGACCATATTTGCCGTATTACTTAGACCGGCAGGGCTGATTCCTGCTACGGCTGTTATGGTTTTCTTATCCTCTTTCGGGAACCGCCCTTTCAAATGGATTCGGACACTTTTGCTCTGCGCTTTTTTGAGTGTCGCGGTCTGGCTGATCTTTGTGCTCGGTCTGGATTTAACCGTGCCCATCTGGCCTGCTTTTTTGACGAATTAAGGGGCTGAATTATGGATTTACTAAATAATTTAGCCGTCGGTTTTGCTACTGCTCTTTCCCTTCAGAACCTTCTCTACTGCTTCTTAGGTGTCACACTCGGAACCTTGATTGGGGTTCTTCCGGGCCTCGGGCCAGTTGCCACGCTTGCCATGCTGCTGCCGATCACCTACACACTTGATCCGACTTCGGCTCTGATTATGCTTGCCGGTATCTATTACGGCTCGCAATACGGCGGATCAACAACCGCGATTTTGGTGAATTTGCCCGGCGAATCCGCTTCGGTCGTTACCTGTTTGGACGGCTACCAGATGGCCCGCCACGGGAAGGCCGGCACTGCGCTGGGTATCGCGGCGATTGGTTCTTTTATTGCAGGCTGCTTTGCGACGATCCTAGTGGCGGCTTTCGCACCTCCTCTGATCGAACTCGCCTTCAAATTCGGGCCTGCCGAATACTTTAGTCTGATGGTTTTAGGTCTTGTCGGCGCAGTCGTACTTGCCAACGGTTCCGTGCTCAAGGCGTTTGCCATGATCATCTTAGGACTGCTTCTCGGCATTATCGGTGCAGATGTCAATTCCGGCACCTTCCGTTTTGATTTCGGTATTGCGGAGCTTCAGGACGGTATCGATTTCGTCGCAATTTCTATGGGTCTGTTCGGATTCACGGAAATCATCGTGAACTTGTCCAAAGGCGAAACGCGAGACTCCATTACAGAAAAAGTCGGTTCCATTTGGCCAAGCAGAAAAGAATTATGTAAAGCCGCACCTGCCATTACGCGCGGAACCCTCCTAGGCTCATTCCTCGGCATTCTCCCCGGGGGAGGGGCCCTCCTTGCTTCTTTTGCCTCCTATACGCTTGAGAAAAAAGTAGGCGGTAAAAATGCAAATCCGCCCTTCGGAAAAGGAAACATTGCCGGTGTCGCCGGCCCGGAATCCGCAAATAACGCAGGTGCGCAGACAAGCTTCATTCCGATGCTTACGCTTGGCATTCCGTGTAACGCCACAATGGCGCTGATGATCGGCGCTCTCATGATTCACAACATCACGCCGGGACCCCAGGTCATGAGCTCCAACCCCACTCTTTTCTGGGGCTTGGTTGTCTCTATGTGGATCGGAAACCTGATGCTTGTGATTTTGAACCTGCCTTTGATCGGTGTCTGGGTCCAGCTGCTCCGCGTACCATACGGATTGCTCTATCCGATGATTCTGACTTTCTGCTGCATCGGCGTCTATTCCATCAACAACAATCCTTTTGATGTTTACATCACCATTATCTGCGGAGCACTTGGGTATCTGTTTGCAAAACTGAAATGTGAACCCGCGCCGTTGATCCTAGGTTTTATTCTCGGGCCGATGATGGAAGAAAACCTCAGAAGAGCGATGCTCCTTTCTCGCGGTGATCCTTCGACCTTCTTTACACGTCCCATCTCTCTGGTTTTATTGATGATGGCTATCTTCCTGCTGCTGCTCATCCTCTTGCCGAGTATCAAGAAAGGCCGCGAAGTAGCCTTCAAGGAAGACTAAACATTGTGCTCGGACAAGGATTTTGTTAACCTGAGACTCTTGTCTAGAGCGGAAAATTTGTCGCCTGCCGCCGGGTGTCCATGATTGGATACGACTGCATCGTGAGGGTTCTTCGAATTTTCGGAGAGGGTGTCCACGGATAAGGAATTCCCGCTCCTCGATTGAAAATCGGGGCGGGAATTTTATTTTCTGTCGTGCCAATAGCAATCACATTTCTCTCAGAATCATAAGACTCGAACATGTCCTCTGTTCCGGCTCGGGAAGCTTGTGATGGTTGAAATCCAATGTTTTGGATACCTTTTCAAAAAGCCTCTTTCTCTCGCAGATCTTCTCAGAACAACCGACACAGGGACATCTAATCAATTTTGGAAGGAGAACGATTTCAGACCGTTTCTTCGGACAGGTATTCGGGCTCTCTAATTCTTCTAGAACTCATTTGCGAAGAAAACAGCCAAACCAGTAAGACGAAGGGCTGCCCGAAGACAGCCCTTCGAAGATGCCGCTTGGCATCAAGGAGCAACTAAGCAACCGCCCTCACCAAACCAAAGAGAGGGCGACATGTTTTAGAACATGATCGGATCGTAGTATCCCGAGAAGAGGATGGAAGCTCTCAGCAGGAGCGCGCCGATGATGCCGAGAATCGCACTGCAGGCCAAAATCTTATGGCTGCGTGTCAGCAGATTCAGGAGCAGAGGCACGACAGAACCGAGAATAATCACTCCGACCCAGAACATCACTGCATGAGGGCCGCTGATCAAGGCTTCTGCTCCTGCTCTGGCACCGGCAAGAGCAGAACCCAAAGCAACGTGGACGAAGGCAAAAATGGTGAACAGTTCTGCGACTTCAACCCAGAAAGAAGTTCTTCTGCTCCAGCGAACAGTGTTCGGATCGATCCACTTCATGATCATGAAAAGCTCAATACAGCCGATAGAGCTAGCCATACCGGACATGATCCAAAGCAGAGGAATAAGAGCAGTGTTCCATAGAGAGATACCGACAGCCTGGGTCAGAAGGAAACCGGAATAAATCGTGCAGAAAACACCGAGGGCCGCAAAAATTCCGTTGAACCAGTTCGACTTGGCCATATTCTGCCAGTAATCACTCTTGAAAATGATCTTGGCGCAGATCATGGAATAGAACACGGAACCGATGCACAGCAGCGAAAGCAGACAAATGCCGATGAACATCCAAGACTGGAAATTAAAGGAAAAGTCCGCTAAAGCGCTGAAAACGGCAAACGGAAGATTAAGCATCCTAGCCAAGTGGCTGACCACTAAGAGCGTTCCGAGAATGCCTGAAACCGTCAGAAGATAAACAAAGTTCTTCTGTCTGATCCAGTAGCTGTCTCTTATACACATCTGACGCTGCCGACGACTCCTTACGTGTAGAT
>USHK01000163.1 GCA_900554375.1 uncultured Sutterella sp. | reverse complement strand
GAGATTCATGAGCGTCTCGTGGGCTCGGAGATGTGTATAAGAGACAGGTACAATTCAAGTTTTGCTTCAAAGCCTCCGAAACGAGGTCATAGAAACGATTAACGACCTCAATTGAAATTCTTCCTTTGAGAAACAATAAGGGCTCAATTTTTGATTTAGTGCCTTGCAAATTCTGATTTGCCCACACTGGCGGTTCTTCCAGAAAACGCAATTCAGAAAAATCATCGTCAAGTTGCTCTATCGTTCGGTTAGACAATTTGGAAAGAAATTGCATCTCTGCTTTGTTGTCACGATCCCAAGAGCCGACGAGAGCGAAAGGAATTAATTTACGTGTAACTTCGTCCGTTAACCAACTTGGCCTGAGGAGGTGGCTGGTATCGAGACCTCTTCTTAGAGATGTCAACGACCGGCCGGATCGAACAGAAAGTTGATTGATTTCTTGCTGAGATAATCCTAACTTTTCAAAACAGTCCGAGAAATGTTCTCTTGGAACAGGCTCAAGAACGATGTCAGGCTCTGGATTTACTTCATTGCTCGACACGACCACAATAACCTTGGCTCGGCCTGGAGCATGAACACGAGCAGTTGCCAATCTGGGGTCGCTGATTACGGGGATTATTTTGGAATCGCTGAGAATTGCCTTTCTCAGAAAATCCTTATCTTCGAAATATAGGACCTGTGAAGATAAATGTTCAAAAGAGGGTTGACTAAATAAATAAGCTATGAAGGTGAGAGCTTCGTCTTTAGAGTCAGCACCGATGACAAAATAATCTTTATTGCTATCGTTAAAGAAATCCTCGAATGTTTCTTTAAACGAAGTGACATAAGGATCGAATAAAGAAAGCGGGAAGTGAGGATCGGTGGCCTCTATCCATTCTTTTAGAACCATCTCTATGGTGCTTGTGCCCCTTGTATCTTTGCCCAGGAGATTTGCGAACCAAACCTGCGCAGGAAGAGACTGTTCAATCCATTCTTCGAGATTGGAAGCGTCAAAAGCGGTAACTTTCTTCCATTGTTTTTTTGAATTCTGTTCTTTCTCCCAACTTGCTTTCTTTGTCCACCTTTGTGAAGAGACGAAAACGAATGAAGTGTCTTTTATTTCTTCATTTTTAAAATTAGATGTAATGCTTTTTGCAATGTCATTGTCCGCCTTGGATTTAATCTCCTGATTTACACCGCATTCCCAAACAGATTTTCCTGTGGGAACCCAAGCGTTAACGGAAAGATTCTCAACAACACCGTCGGGCCCTTTACGCTCTCCATCATCGTTTCCGGGAAACTCGACTTTTATAAGATGTTCGCAAGTTGAATGGATAAGCCTTCTGATCAGCACCGGTAGCTGGGTCCTGCCTTGGATGTTGTCAGAAAAATAGCGTATTAGCTCGTTGGCCTTAATATCGATGAGAGGAAGAACAGAGCGACCTTTAGTGGTTGCCTGTTGACTTGTGCTTATCTTTTGCTCGTTTTTTACATTTTTCATATTACGCGTCTGACTTGGGTGTTCCTATGGTTAATTAGAAGGAGGGTTTTACATTCCACTAATATGAAAGGTCAAAGTTACCTGAGCTCACTCAACTGCAAAAGTTGAGACGGCAGGAGCTCTCTGACATGAAAAATTCCCAGCCTCTCTAAGTCAGTTACATGTAAGGCCTGATTCTCGTCAATAAATACAGGTTTTGTCGGAAGCAAATACTCAGACAACTCATCGTTGAGTCTGTCTTTTCTTTTTGCCTCTGAAATTAGTTTTCTGAAAAGGTTGAGTTGGAGTGAAATATTTCCTACACCTAATAGGGTAAGATTATCTTTTAAGGCAAAATTGTCCCAATCACCAAAGCTCGTTCTAAACAAGGCAAGAAATTCTTCTTTGTTTTTTGAAAGCGGTAAGAAAGGAAAGATTGAAAAGTCCTCCGCGACATAAACCTTATCGCTGAAGAGAAGACAAAATTCCAATAGATAGTTTTCTCGATTTAGAACAAAAGAATTGAGCCTTACTCCCGTCGAGTCAAGTAGTTTACAGATATGAGCAACACCGGAAATATCAAAAAAGCACGTTTTCCATATGACATTTAAAGATCCTTCCGATTGGTTGTAGGTTTCCCATAAACGGTCGGTCAGCAATCTAAAGTTTTCGTATGGATCTTGAGGACCAATAACGAGGAATTTTGAATTTTCGAAAGATTCAATAGACTGTTGTGTCATTGTTCTTACTTGTTCAGTTGGTAAAGCAGTTTGATAAACGAACCCATAGCTGAGCAGGCCTGATTGTTGAACGCAGCGTCGAAATCACTACATTTCGATAATGCTCGGGCCATCGCGTTGGAGACTTCTTCTTCCGTGAAGTTTCTTCGATAGTCCTTTTCGTAGTTAGGCAAGTAATCCTTGAGTCTCTCAACGCACTCTTTTTTAGTTTGGATTCCGACGCAGCCTTCAAAATGGTACAAAAGCCCGATCTCAAAGCAAGGACGAGAAAGAACGAGGAAATTATTTTCCGGATCAGAGTCTCGCAAGTTGATGGCTTTTTCAAACTCTTTGGGCGATCGGCCATCGTCGACAAAAATTAAAAATGCTTTACCCCTTTTTGCATTTTTGCCCTTGTCGCGCAGATCTCTCTTAATAGTTTCTCTTCTTTTCTTTACGAGATTGTCGGGTGCACTATGTGAACCGGTTCGAATGACTTCAAACTTGGTTCGAGGAAATAAATCCTTCAGGTTATCAAAGTATATTGGCTCAGTTTTCAATCCCTCCATAACAACAAAAATACGAGAGTTCATTTTTCGCGTCTCCGGCGTTCTCTGGCTGTAACGCTTTCTGTTGGGACGCGTAAATTGATTTTTATTCCAGACGGCCATCCTGAACTCCTTAATAAGATGTATGGAGAGGGTGGTTAAAGGCCGACTGTGCGTATTGTCTTGAGGGAGAACACCAATCTTTCGTTTGCTGAACGAGCAAAATTTGGCCGAGGATGTTCGGAATTGCTCCGAATCTTCCTTCCTCATAAAGCTTCTGAAGACTGGAATCATTTCTTAAGCCTTCAAACTCGCTGGCGTTTACTAAGTGCGAAGAAGAATCTTTGCCGCGCTCAACAAACCAAATCTCATCTCGTCGAAGATTGATTCTTCGGAGCAAATTGGTGTCATGAGTGGTAAAAATTAATTGACTCCGACTTTCCGGAGTAAGGTTCTCCAGGAATTTCGTGATTAGCCAAAGATTGATGTCCGAGTGAAGACTGCGATCGATTTCATCGATGACATAGACGCTGTGTTCGTTGCCATGGACAAGGTCGGCAATAGAAGGAGACAGGTCAATAAGACGGCGCGTTCCGTCAGATTCCTCTTCCAGGGCCACAGAGTATTCTTTTCCCGAAACATCGTGAATAGCAATAATCCGCTTAAATGCAATATCCCCGTCTTTGTAATAAGCCAAAATACGACCTCCGTTAGGTTCTCTAATGACTTGATTTCGACCATTGGTCACGGCTGAAAGAATTTCATTCTTTTCAGAGGGAGACAGGTGGACCGAGGAAACTTCGATCGGGACGGAAACGAGATTCGAAATGCCAGTGTCGGTTCCTTTCAAGATCTCAGAAAGAAGGGCGTTCCTCGGATCGTTGGCGTCTGTAAGCCTGTCGTAGGAGAGGTAAAACGAGTCAGGAAAGATGATTTGAAGATCTTCTGCGAACCATTTGAAAACCGGCTGGAATAATTCAAATTTCATGGCGCATAGGCTTGTGAGAAGAGGGTAAGGGTTGTCTATAGATCTTTCAGCGATCAGCTGGATCGCGTCATGCGCTTTAAGGCCGGGATTAACTTGTACTTGATCCTTATCCCGAACATATAAGGTCCGTTCCGTACGGCTGTTCCTTTCAATAAGCTCCTCGTACAAAACTTCATTCTCGCTGCAAGCAATTTTGAATTCGTAGATCAGATCATTGACAAGGATCGAAATCTCGAATCTGGAAACTGTCTTCTTTTCTTCGGTAAAGCAGAAAGAGCGAAGAGGGATCTTGCCTTTCAATCTGGGAGTCGTAACCAAGAGCTGGAGAAATTCCAGTGCCTTTATTAAGTTGCTTTTTCCTGAAGCGTTGGCGCCGTAAATAGCTGCAACTGGCAGAAGCTTTAATCTAAATTTTTTAACGGATGCTAACGTTTCAGTAGAAATTCTCTCCTTTCCTGCGACCATTGAAAACGAGGTCATCTCATTGTAGGAAAGAAAATTTTCAACCTTAAATTCAATAAGCATCGGAACTGTCTCTTATAC
>USHK01000162.1 GCA_900554375.1 uncultured Sutterella sp. | reverse complement strand
TCTACACGTAAGGAGTCGTCGGCAGCGTCAGATGTGTATAAGAGACAGGTACTCGGAAATCCGTTTCGCAGTTAATGAATTCTCCATCGACTGTCTCAGCAAACCGAAAGCCTCCCATGCGGGAAGCGTCGTCTATGCCTTTCAGCAGATCAAAGGATGCCAGTCGCCGAACTGCTCTCTTTTCTTCCGCTGCCTTTAGTTGTTCTCTTCTGAGTAAAAGAGTTCGGCCCCATCGGTCAGGCAATGCGTCGGAAAAGCAAGAAAAAATGTCTTTTTGAGGCTGTGTGTATTGGACGCCAGGGAAGTTTTGCAGGTCCTCGCTCAAAAAAACATTCGGATGAGCAGATAACCAGTTTTTGGAGTAGCTGAAACCGTAAGTCGCATTGCCTCGAATCGACTCAAAGGATAGCTCCCCGATGAGTTCCGGTCGCTCGAGCCAGTCGAAGTCTCCGTAAACAAAAAGCTTGTCCATGTCTTATCCTTTCTTAGAAGCCCGTTTACGGTGCTTGAGACTAAGGTCCTGCAGCGTACGCCCGAGAATGTCCTCTTTGGCCAACAGCAAAATATCGTCCTCGAGCTGCAGCGCATAGAGGACGCGGAGATAAATCCCGATAGAAACTGTAGGAGCTCCTTTCTCAATTCGATTGATCGTCAACGGCGAACAAGTGGCCCGCTCAGCTACTTGAGCAATTGAGAGGTCACGCCTTAAACGAGCAAGCTTGATCTGTTCCCCGACAATTGTCATTTTTTGCTCTAACTTTCGCGGGAGCTTTGTTCCCATGGTGTTTTTAGGCATACCTAATCAATCAAATAATATATATAAAATTAATTAATCTTTATTTTAAGATAGATTAATGTGAAATTCCAGTTTTACATCACAGCAAATAGTTGATTCCGACCGAAATAGGAGCCCTGGCAGATGGTAAGAAAAGCCATTGCTTAGCTTGAGGAGAGTTGTTATCTTAAATTGACAAAGGAGAGACCAAAGGACAACACATGGCAATCAATCAGCTGCAAGGTTTACCACTTGGAACATCGGATTTTATTGCTCTAAGAATGGCCGATGAAATCTACGTTGATAAAACGGAGATGGTTTTTAGCTTGGCTGTTAAACGTGGTAAATATTTCCTCGCTAGACCGAGAAGGTTTGGAAAGTCTCTTCTGATATCGACTTTTGAGTCTTTATTTAAGTTCGGCCTACGTGACTTCAAAGGTTTGGCTATTGAGAACCTTTGGAAGGAAGAGACAGCCTACAACGTAGTGCGGCTGGATTGTTCAGAAATAAAAGATTTTGCGGATGCTGAATCTTTTTCAGAACGATTGATATCTCTTATCTCGCGAAAATTTGCGCCCTATGGTTTCCGCTACGAACTTCGCCTCTTCCAAACAGTTTCGGATCAGCTTTCTGATTGGTTGAGTGCTCAGGAAAAGAATTCTTTAGTTCTTTTAATCGATGAGTACGATGCGTCTCTTACTTCCTGTTTGAACAACAAAACTCTTTTCGTAGAGGTCCGCAGGGCGTTGTCTGCTTTTTATTCTGTTCTGAAGTCAAATGAAGGTGCATTGAGATTTGCGTTCATCACGGGGATCACAAACTTTAATAAGACAAGCATATTTTCATAGCTGAATAATCTTTCGGATCTCTCTTTAGATGTGGAATATGGCACCTTGTTAGGCTACACATACTCCGAAACGCAGAAATACTTTTCCGGATACCTAGACAATGCTGCCTCGTTGTTAAGCATCTCAAGAGAAAAGCTCACCGAGGAGCTCATCAAACATTACGACGGTTTTTGCTTTGAAAGAACGGCGAAAGAGCATGTTTTTGCACCATGGTCAATGCTGAACTTTCTCTCATCACCCCGAAACGGTTTTGTGGACTATTGGTTTGAGAGCGGCGGAAAGCCTTCTGTCTTAGTTGAATACTTGAAATCTCACGCCCTTAGGCATCCTGAAGAGTATGGGCGTGAAAAATCGATTTCTCTTTCTACTCTTTCCGGGTCTTCTGATTTGGAAAATTTGTCAGATCTGGGTCTTCTGACACAAGCAGGCTACCTGACGATCAAGGCGGTTAGGTACGGAGATACGGTATTTCTTGATTATCCGAACTTAGAAGTAAAGCGCGCTATGGCTCAGTTATATATGGAGCGCTTGCTCGATGGTAAAGTTGCCGGACAAGTTGGCGCGGGTCCAATAGTAAAGGTACTTGCTGAAGAGTCTGCCGAGTCGGTATTCCATATTCTCAACCGACTCTTCATGGCAATTGATTATCGGAACTACCCAGTGAAGGACGAAGCTTCCTTGCGAGCTTATGTTCAGGTTTATTTCTCAGGAGCAGGGCTAGAGCCAAAAGTTGAACAGCACAATGCTCACGGGAGGAGTGATCTAGAAGTAAGCGTCGGAGAAAGACATTGGGTTTTCGAGTTCAAAGTTTCCTATGACGGGAAGAGGGCGGAAGAAACTCTTTCAGAAGGCATTTCCCAGATGAAAGCAAGACACTACGGAGAACAAGGGGGATCCGAGGATCTCAAACGTGTCGTATTGGTCTATTCAATTCCATCTCGCCAATTCGTGAAATGGAAACTGCTGACGACCTAAAAAATCAGCACTGATTCTTAGCTAGTTACGGAATTTTTCTATAGTCCACTATAGAATTTTTCCATAGTCGACTATAGAATTTTTCCGAATCTTGTCACGAATTTTCGATAGTGCGAAAGAGAAGTTCGAAATCTTCTGAGTCAGGGCTGAAACGGTAGAGGTTGCCTTCCGATAAATCGTAGTAGAGAGCGTGAAGCTTGAGCTGTCCGTTCTTTACACGCTCTGCGATCCAAGGATAAGAAAGCAGATTATCGAGAGAAATCAGCACAGCGCCTTCTTCACAGTGGCGGCTCCGTGTCTTTGCATCTTCATCGCCCGTCATGGCCTGGAGGCGTTCAAGAGCCGGAGAGGCAATACCAACCCAATCCTGAATATAAGTTTCTCCGGCAATCGATTCCGGGACCATAAGTCCGTGAATGCCGCCGCAATGCGAGTGACCCATGACTACAATGTGCTCAACGTTGAGGTGTTTGACGCCGTATTCAATGGCACTCATCACAGAACAAGGATTGGAGGCCTGTGTAACTGCGGGAACCAGCGCGGCCACGTTTCTGATCACAAACAAATCACCCGGTTTGCAATGCAAAAGAATCGCAGGATCGACTCGTGAATCGCAGCAGGCAACAACGAGCGTTTTAGGATTCTGAGCTTTTTCCAGTGATTCGAAATACTGTCTTTCTTTTAAGAAATAAGTCTGCTTGAAGTTGTGGAAGCCTTCTATAAGTTTGTGAAAGTTATCCATCTTGTTCTAGGTTTTATTGTTTGAGTTCATCGAACTATACAACAGCAACAAATTCAAACATTCGAGGCTGCGTCCCGATTTACGCTACGACTCAAGAATCAATGGCCCGCAAGAATATAAAGGAGCCAATAGTCGGCGGAGTAAAGTCCTGAGCCGACGATAAATATCGCAATGAGTCCGAATAAATAAGGCAGAGCGGGAGAAGTCAGATCTTTGCCGATGGTGACTTTAGTTGCGATTGAGAAGCTAACGATCGCAGGAATAACCGCCAGTCTGGTTAAGAAACCGGCCATGAGAAACAGCGGAACGAAGGTTTCAATGATGGCTGCTGAGTAATATCCGACCTTTGGCGAAAAGAATAAGACCTTAGGAAAGTTCGCAGCATTTTCCGTGTGAAACAATTTCTGCACGCCATATGGGAGCATGGCCAGCGCAATGGCCCATCGAAATAAAAGAGAAGCCATACTGGCCGATGTCGGATCACAGGTCCAATGCAAAATCGTCGATATCATCTTCGTTGTTCCTCTTATCGGAAAAGATTCTAAAAATAATCTGCCAATATGGGGAGGTCAGAAAACTGAAATAGGACTTGTTGAAAAGACAAGATCTTAAGAGTCACAAAAAGGTCGTTCACTGATCATCGTTGTTATTTATCAGCAATGCTCGTAAAACACCGTCATTTATGACGGCTCTGAGACAGGCGATAAGCTATTTCTGTAGCGTTGACCAAGCCCTTCAAGGCAGCGACACGGACGGCGCAAAGGTCCAAAGTCCGGTTCCCGCATCAAACAAATCACCTAAATGACGGGAAGATGCACCGATGCCTGCGGCCACAGAGATACGCTGGAAGAAGTTAGCGCGGGCCGCTCCGCTGCCTTGCAATTTTTTTGGTCTGTGTCGAGCCGGCACTTCTTGTTGT
>USHK01000161.1 GCA_900554375.1 uncultured Sutterella sp. | reverse complement strand
ATTGTCGCCTCCGGCCTCATTATTTATTTGATGGTCTACGGGTGGCTTATCGGCTCCGGGCGCGTTCAAGGCAGCATGAGTCAAAGCGTCATGCTTGCTGTCAAGATCGCCTTCATCACTTTTTTCGGGTTGAATGTCGGCACTTTTACCGATTATGTGATTCCGGCGGTCGGCCAGTTTGAAAATGTGCTGCTGAGCGTGGCCTCCAGCGGCTTTTCCGGACATGCAGGTTTTGATGCCGGAAGCTTAACAAGTCCTTGGGCAGCCATCGACGATCTTTGGAGCACTTTTATCGCAGGTTGGCAAAAGATTAGCGATGCAACTTCTAAGCTCAATTGGCTCACCTCTGCGGCCACCATTATTGCGCTGATGGTTTGCGAGGGCGTGATGGGAATCATCAGCGTGCTCTTTACGTTTTCCGCCTGCGGTGTGCTTCTGATCAATGAGACTTCATTAGCCGTAGTCTTGGGTTTCGGACCGCTCTTTATCTGCGCGCTCATGTTTCCGATGCTCAAAAGCTGGTTTGACGGCTGGTTAAAAGCCGTAGTGACTTTTGCGTTCACGCTTGTCCTGAGCGCCACGGTTACGGCTTTATTCAGTTCGGTCTTCGAGTCCTGTCTTGAGAAAATACAAACCGCTGCCGAAGCTGACGAAGTACAGATCGCCGCAATCGGTTTGCCGCTTATGAATTTCTGCGTGCTCGCATTAATCGGCGCCACTTTCATTAAGCAGGTTCCTACGATCACGGCAGCATTAACCGGCGGAATGAATATGGGTGCGGTGGGGCTAGGCCAGATGCTGCACGGAGCCGGGCAAACAGCGCGTTCCGTTGCAGGCGGTCTCACCTACGGCGCAGGCGCCGCTATGGGCAGCCAAGCCGTTAAAAACTTTGGGAATTCGATGCTCGGCTCCCAGGGATTAGGCGGCGCAGGCGCTTTAGGCATGGCCGGTCTCGGTGCCGCAGCCGGTTTTGCAGCCAGAATCGGGAAAGATGTCATCAACAACGATCTCGTCACTCCCCTGAAAAATCAAGCCTACCAGGGTTCATCTGACTTCAATACTCCGCAGCGGGGTTCTGTTTCCGCTGAGTTTGCAGGTCAGCAAGCCACCGCTCAGCAAAACGCCGCAACTGCGGCAAAGATGGTGGCAAACCGCAGAAATAAAGGAAACAAAAATGTTTAAGGTTCTTATTGTTCTTCTCTTCCCTCTCCTCCTTGCTGCCTGCGGAAGCACACCGCCGTCTCAGCCTTCAGGAGCAAAAATTCCGATCAATTCCGAACAAACCCAAAAGCTGCTTCGGGAGAGCATCAAAAATCCCAATATTGAGATACCGGAAAACCGCCGAACCAACATCCGATTCGCCTCTGACACGGACGAACTCGTCAACACCCCTTAAGGAACCGATCAACCCTTATCCGAGAATCAATCATGTTTAATAAATATTTAAAGCGTAAACAAAACGGGGGAGAAGCTCCGGTTGAGCCGAAAAAAGACTCTCCCTATGAAAAAGCCGTGAGCTTTGAAGTCACTCGCGAAGAACTTTTCCTCGCTTCTGAAAGAAAAGCCTGGCGTTATACCGTCCTTTTGGGCGCCCTGAGTGTCATTTTGGCAATAGCACTTATGCTCTTGATGCCGCTCAAACAAACACTGCCTTTCGTCATTAAAGTCAACGAAAACAACGGGGACGCAACCGTGCTCTCGATTGCTAACGAGAAGGATATTCCTTACTCGGAAATGATGGATAAATACTGGCTTAATCGGTATGTGCTGGCGCGAGAAACTTATGACTATCGCACTTTAAGCCAAGACTTCACTGTCACTCGGCTTTTGTCCTTTCCCAATGTATTTGAACCCTATGCGGGTCAGTTCGGAACCAACGAACACTCTTTGGAGCAGCGCCTTAAGGACAGCAAGCGAATTTTGGTCGATGTCATTTCCATCGTTCCGAACGGAAAAGATGTCGAAGGCAACAATGTCGCCACGATCCGCTTTGTTAAGAAATTAATAGACACGAAAAACGGCCAGGAAGAAGCGAGAAACGGCTGGGTCGCAACCGTCGCCTACGAGTACGTACCGGACTTTAAAGCTGATGAACCTTCCAGACTTATTAACCCTTTCGGTTTCAAGGTGAGTTCTTACCGAGTTGATCCGGAACTCTTAGAAGGAGGCGGATTATGAAAAAAATTCTAATTCTTCTTCTCTTGGCCGCTTCATCCTTCAACTCTGTCTTTGCGCTGGATAAACCGCAAAGCGGCAGAGAAGATAAAAGAGTCTTTTACACCGACTACAAACCGGATGAAATATATCCGATCTCTGCTGTTAACGGATTGATCACAACGATTATCTTTGAACCCGGTGAAACGGTTAAGAATTTCGGTTCGGGTTTTTCGACCGCTTGGGAATTTGCAGCCAGAGAAAATCATTTCTTCTTAAAACCCAAAGAAAAACAAGGAACAACCAATCTCGTTGTTGTAACCGATAGACGGACTTATCTCTTCGATGTCAAATTAACCGGAAACCGCAGCAAAGCCACTTATCGTCTTGCCTTTCGCTATCCCTTAGAGGAACAAGCGAGAATTGCCGCAGAAGCCGAAAAAAATCACGTCAAGGCTCTTCTGGAAGAAAGTCCGATAAAGGAAAATTCGGAGTCAAAAGAACAAACAAATCAAAACCGCAGCTATTCAATGAACTTCGGATCAGCAGCCAATTCTAAAAGGATAGCGCCGATTGAAGCCTTCGATGACGGACGCTTTACCTATCTGAAATTCTCCAAGCACACAGATTTCCCGGCAGCTTACCGCAAAGTGGATCAGGAAGAAACGTTGGTGAACAGTCACGTAAACGGCGATTGGCTGGTTTTACACGGCGTGTTTGAAGAAATTCTCCTTAGAGCCGGGAGAAGCGTCGTCGGTATTTACAACGATAACTACACCGGAGGCGGAGTAAATGAAGAAGGGGGAGTTTCTGTCCCCGGATTAAAGAGAGAAATTGTGCGCTAGGAGAATAAATATGACAGAAGAAAAAAGTTTTGATCAGCCTCAGATGAGCAAGCCGGACATTCCTAAAGAAGAAGGCGTACACAGTGTTGCCGGTAAAAAACAAGGAAAACTTCTAAACATGAGGTTTTTGTACTTTGGAGGTGCCGCTGCTCTGGGCCTAATCGCGCTTATTGCATTTATTTCACCTGACCACGCTCCGAAAGATCTCATTAAAAAGGAGGAAAGTAAAGACCAGAGACTGCTTACAAGCAATCGAACCCTAACGGTGCCTCCGCTCCCCAATACGATTCAGGCTCCCAAGGCGCCGAATCCGGAAAATCATGCAAAAACCAATCCGCTGGCTTTTTTAGAAGGATTAACCGGTCAATCACTTGGCAGTCCCGCTCAGGAAGCACCGACAAGCCCTCCGACGGCGCCTATGCCCAAACCGACTTCAATTGAGCCCTTGCCTCAGCCGACGATGCTCCCGCCGGAACCCCAAAAGGATGAAAAGAAGGAACCGACATTAGACGAGAGAAGATTTGCTGCGCCGATGATGGGAGAGACAGACCGAAACAACAGTCAAAGAGCCGAAAGCTCTCCTCCGATCAATGAAAGCATGCCGGATAACGGCGGAAAGCTGGGTTCGTTGCTCAATTCAGTATCCACTCCCGGAGTAAGAGCAGAAAAAATGCCGGATAGAAATATGCTTCTTGCCAAAGGAACATTCATTGACTGCATTTTAGAAACCCGTCTGGACACAACGGTTCCCGGGATGACGAGCTGCGTTATTCCAAGGAATATTTATTCTTCCAACGGCAAAGTCCTTTTATTGGAGCGCGGCTCGAAAGCTATCGGAGAATACCGCGGTGCAGTTGAAAACGGATTGAACCGGATTTTTGTCCTTTGGACACAAGTTCAAACACCCCAAGGAATCCGCATGAATCTTGACTCTCCCGCAACGGATGCGCTCGGAGGAGCCGGTATGTCCGGTGAAATCGACTTCCACTGGTGGAGACGATTTGGAAATGCCCTTCTCTTCACTTTGGTCCAAGACGGATTCGAATTCGGCATGACCAAACAAACAGAAAACAACGGCGGCGTGAATTACTACCAAAACAGTGAAGACGGGATGAAGGAAATTATCCGCGAAGCTATGCGCCAAAGCGGCAATATCCCGCCAACCTTAACCAAAAACCAAGGCGAAAGAATCGGCATTTTCGTCGCCAGAGACGTCGATTTCTCGAGCGTGTATCAGCTTAAAACGATTAATAGGTAAAAGACATGAACTGCTATAAAGA
>USHK01000160.1 GCA_900554375.1 uncultured Sutterella sp. | reverse complement strand
TCTCGTGGGCTCGGAGATGTGTATAAGAGACAGAATCTGCAGTACCGCCGTTTTTGGGTTGAAAGCGAAAATCGCTGGGTTCGTTTGAGAGTTACTAACGCTGCATTGCGTACGATTGATAAGAACGGCATTGAAGCAGTTCTGGCGGACCTTCGCGCCCGCGGCGAAATCTAATAGGAGTTCACCATGGCGAAAGGTATTCGTGAAAAAATCAAACTGGCTTCTACCGCCGGTACTGGTCACTTCTACACAACCACTAAGAACAAACGTAACACTAGTGGCAAGATGGAAATGTCCAAGTACGATCCGGTTGCTCGCAAGCACGTGATCTACAAAGAAACCAAGCTGAAGTAATTCGGTGAGGTTTTACGAAAACCGAGGCGCAAGTCTCGGTTTTTTGTTGCTCGAAAAAATTGCATTAAAAACTCGCGGCGTTGAAATTCTCAAAACCGCGAGTTTCTACTTTTAGAAGTTAGGCTTTTACCGATTCCTCAACCACATTAGGCAGTTCTTTCTTCTCCGCCGTTGAAGGTTCGTGAGTCTTTTCCGCTTCGACCGTAGAGGGCGCTTCCTGCTGAACCTCTTCCTTTTGTTCAAGTGCCGGCGCTTCGGAAGCTTTCTCTTCTTCTGTCTTCAAAGCCTTGCGTTTGGACTCGGGTTTGACCTTTTCCAGCACAGCACCGAAGAATCCGTCAGTACCGTTGAGCTGCGGCAGCATCACAAAGAAGTCCCCGAATCTCTGGGCTTGGTAAGGGGAAATTTCAATACCTTGCTTGCCCAAGATTTCGTAGGAATTTAACAAGCGAAAATCCGGATTTTCGGCAAGAAAGTCATTGATAACGTCCTGGTTTTCTCTCTGCAGAATCGAGCATGTGGCGTAGACTAATCGGCCGCCGGCCTTCAGCATCTTCGCTGCAGAGCGAATGACGGATTTCTGGATCTCATTGATGCGATCCAGCTCTTCTTCGCCGAATCTCCACTTCAGGTCCGGATTACGACGATACGTTCCGGTACCGGAGCACGGAGCATCAACAAGGACTCTGTCCATCTTTCCGTACAGTCTCTTCACCCGCAAGTCATGTTCATTGCGAATCACGGCCGGATGAATATTGGACAAACCGGCACGGCGCATACGCGGTGTCAGTCCGGCCAGACGCTTTTCGTTGACATCAAAAGCGTAAATACGACCGGTAGATTTCATCAAAGCGCCCAGCGCCAAGGTCTTGCCGCCGGCGCCTGCACAGAAGTCACAAACCATCTCGCCGCGTTTGGGCTGAACCAAACGTGCAATCAGCTGTGAACCTTCATCCTGAACGTCGACTTTACCTTCCTTATAAATCGGCCACTGTGTTAGTGCCGGCTTTACATTGAGGCGCACACATTCCGGAGAATACTGCCCCTTTTCAGCCTGAACTCCGTGCTGAGTCAGCTCTTCAATGACTTCATCAGGCGTAGCTTTGAGCGTGTTGACTCTCAAATCCAGAGGCGCGCTCTGCTGCATGGCTTCAAAGAGCGCTCTGTGATCCGAATATTGAACTACTGCCTTGTCGTAGAGCCATTTCGGCACTTCTGCCTGAATTTCCTTCGGAGCCTCGGAGTTCTTCGGACGAAGCATATTCTTTAAAGGTTCCTTTTCGCGTCCGAGGATGGCGTCCGGAATATTGTCGATGCCGTACTGGAGCGCCAGCGTCAGCAAGCCGGTCAGCTTCGGTGCTTTTGCCGGGCAGACAGGAGCCATGCGCCAAGTAATCATAGAAAGATGACGCATCGTATAGTAGATGGCTTCGGCGATAATAGTTCTTTCACGTGGGCCGAGATGACGTGCGTTTTTGAAATAAAGGCTCATCAGAACGTCTGCCGGACCGTCGAGCTTCAGAATTTTGCGGAGAGCCTTTGCCAGTTCATCCACAATCAGCGAAGTAATGCGAACTTCTCCGTTGTGTGTGCTCTGCATACGAGGATTAGGCGCTTTCTTCGGGTCGTGCGTTCTTCTTTCTTCAGGCGACATACGAGCCAAACGTTCTTTGGCCGCGCGCTGACGATCCGTCAAATGGCGCTTAGGTGCTTCCCGGCGTCTGGCCGGACGAGCTGCTCCGCTTCTATTCGTTTTAGATTCCAATTTATTACTCCGAGTGGCAGAGCGGATTAGCCGAGAATCGCAAGTTCCTGACTTGCTTCTCTATCCATAATCGTTCTGCCGTTTTCTAACCTGACTCTTCCTTCGGCAACAAGACGCACGGCGCGAGGATAGAGAATATGTTCCTGCTTCAAAACCCTCGCCGCCAATTCGTCGGGTGTATCACCTGCGAGAACGGGCACTGCAGCCTGTCCTACGATTGCACCTCCGTCTAATACTGCCGACACAAAGTGAACAGTAACACCGTGAATTCGAATTCCGGCCTCTAATGCCCTTTCGTGGGTATGAAGTCCGGGGAACATCGGAAGCAGTGCAGGATGAATGTTAAGTATTCTTCCTTCAAATGCATTAACAAACAGCGGTGTCAAAACTCTCATGAAGCCGGCAAGAACAATAAGATCAGCATCGAAATCCTCGCAGGCCTTGATCAGTTCTTCTTCAAATGCTTCGCGCGTCGGAAATTCCTTATGATCAATCACCTTAAAAGGAATATTGTTTTCCTTCGCAAAGGCAAGCCCTCCGGCTTCCGGGCGGTTAGAGATAACGCCGGAAATTCGGACGCTGTATTTACCCGGCCAATTTTCCTGAACGGAACGCTCGTAAACCGCTTTGAAATTACTGCCTCTTCCTGAGATTAAGACAACGATATTTTTAGACATGATGGGATGTGTTCGTAATGAATATCGAGATTTTGCCACTGTTCTTCGTTGGTTTTGAAAGAAAAGGCTTTTCTAACAAGAATTTTCATATTCATCGTTCTGAGCCTTCGTCGAGCGTCTTTTATAATCAGTGGTTCGGACCATTTTTAGTCGTGTCCGAATTCTGTTTTTGAAACTGATTATTTTGTTCACGGAACATCAAGGATGAAAAAGGTTTTTAGGGGACTGCCGAGTCCTGAAGAACGGCTTGACTGTGCGGTTGCCATCGGAAACTTCGACGGAGTTCACCGCGGTCACCAAGCTCTTCTTCATGAAGTTGTTGAAGCAGCGCACGCCAGACTTCTCTGCCCGGCTGTTTTAACTTTTGAACCTCATCCGCGCGAATTTTTTAATCCGGAAGATGCTCCGCGCCGTATCTCGAGCCTGCACGATAAAGTGGAAGCCATCGAAGCCTGCGGTATCCAACGTGTTTACATTCTTCGCTTTAACGAGCATTTAGCTTCGCTCTCTCCCTACGACTTTGTGAAGGAAATCCTTGTGGACGGACTTCATGCCCGCTGGGTGACGGTCGGAGAAAATTTCCGTTTCGGCGACAAACGCGCCGGCGACATCAAGCTTTTAGAACAATTGGGAAAAGAATTTCACTTCGAAGTTCATCCCATGCCGATGCTTTATCACACGCACGCTCCGATCTCGAGCTCCCGCATCCGTCATGCCTTAGCCGAAGGCGATATTCCGACAGCCAACTACATGTTAGGACGTCCTTACATGATCAGCGGTCGGGTTCTTCACGGCAAACAGTTAGGGCGCACGCTCGGATTCCCGACGATCAATCAGCGAATTCTTCCGCCGCACTCCAAGGCAAAACCTGCCATTGAAGGCGTTTATGCCGTCAAAGCGCACGGTATCGGTCCGCGTCCGATTGAGGGCGTTGCCTGTGTTGGAAGAAGACCCACAGTAGACGATCACGGCGAATATCTTCTGGAAACTCATCTCTTTAATTTCCAGGGCGATCTTTACGATCGGGATGTGAAGGTTGAATTTTTCTCCAAAATTAGAGATGAGAAAAAATTTGGGTCTCTTGAAGAACTCCGTGCTGCGATTGCGGATGATCAGCTCAAAGCCAAACAGATCTTAGGACTTCGCATCTGATTTTCGATTAACCCTTGAAGAGCCCGAGGGGGCCAAGGACTAACATGACTGATTCTTCTCAGAAAAAACAGCCTCAGGCTGAAGATAAAAAATATCCTCTGAATTTGCCCGATACACCTTTCCCTATGCGCGGCAATCTGCCCAAGCGCGAACCGGCCTGGATTAAAGAGTGGCTGGAAAAAGATGTGTACGGTAAAGTTCGTGCTGCACGCAAAGGCGCAAAGCGCTTTCTTCTGCATGACGGCCCTCCCTATGCCAACGGAAACATTCACGTCGGCCACGCAGTCAACAAAATTTTGAAGGACATCATCTGTCTCTTATACACATCTGACGCTGCCGACGACTCCTT
>USHK01000159.1 GCA_900554375.1 uncultured Sutterella sp. | reverse complement strand
TCGAGCAGTTCCTGATCGTCAGAACTTTCCGATTTTTCCAAAGTAGCTTTGAGCGGAACATCCAAGTTCCAGTTCTCTTTGAGTTCTTTCTCAAGACCTTCAAGATCCCACTGCTCTTCAACCGTATCAGCCGGCACATAGTGGCGGAACAGGCTGGTGAAGTAGCCGTCGCGCAGCTCTTTCACAGGACCGGATACGTCCTTGTTCTCAAGGATCTCGTTACGCAGAGCGTAGATTTCCTTTCGCTGATCGTTTGCAACATCATCGTATTCGAGCAGTTGTTTACGGATATCGAAGTTACGGGACTCAACCTTGCGCTGTGCGGATTCAATCGAGCGGGAAACAATCCCTGCTTCAATGGCTTCGCCTTCAGGCAAACGCAGCTTATTCATCAAAGCCTGCATCTTTTCGCCTGCAAAAATTCTGAGGAGCGGATCTTCCATGGACAAGTAGAAGCGGGAAGAACCCGGGTCGCCCTGACGGCCGGAGCGTCCGCGCAGCTGGTTATCGATACGGCGGGATTCGTGACGCTCGGAACCGATAATTCTCAAGCCGCCGAGTTCCACAACGCGATCGTGGTCAACCTGCCACTGGGCCTTGATTTCTTCTTTCTTGGCCTTTTTCTGTTCGTCTGAAAGGGTTTCGTCGTTGTCGATCTGCTCAAGAGCCTTGCTAATACCGCCGCCTAAGACGATGTCGGTACCGCGGCCGGCCATGTTGGTGGCAATCGTGACCATGCCGGGACGGCCGGCTTCCATAACGATCTGAGCTTCTCTTTCATGCTGCTTGGCATTCAACACATTGTGCGGGATGCCTTCCTTGGTCAGCATGTCGCTGATAAGTTCGGAGTTTTCAATCGAGGTCGTACCCACAAGAACCGGCTGGCCGCGTCCGTAGCACTCTTTGACGTCATCAACGATGGCTTTGTATTTTTCTTTCGCAGTGCGGTAGACCTTGTCTTGCTGGTCATCACGAATCATCATGCGGTGGGTCGGGATGACAACGGTTTCAAGACCATAAATTTCCTGGAATTCGTAGGCTTCCGTATCGGCAGTACCGGTCATACCGGACAGCTTCTCATACATACGGAAGTAGTTCTGGAAGGTAATGGACGCGAAAGTCTGGTTTTCCTGCTGAATCTCAACGCCTTCTTTGGCTTCGACGGCCTGATGCAGACCGTCGGACCAGCGGCGTCCTTTCATTAAGCGGCCGGTGAATTCGTCAACAATAATGACTTCACCGTTCTGAACCACATAGTGCTGGTCTTTAACAAAGAGCGTGTGAGCACGAAGCGCTGCGTTTAAGTAGTGCAGCAGCATGATGTTCGACGGAGAATACAGGCTCTGGCCGGCAGGCAGCAGCCCCATATCGACCATGATTTTTTCAACTTTCTCATGGCCGGCTTCGGAAAGCTGGACAGTGTGCTGCTTTTCGTCAACCCAGTAGTCGCCTTCGCCCTTTTCCTGCTTCTGGCGCTCCAGCATGTCAGGAATCTTATCGATGGCAACGTAAATATCCGTACTGCCTTCGGCAGGACCGGAAATAATCAGCGGGGTTCTGGCCTCGTCAATCAAAATGGAGTCAACTTCGTCCACGATCGCGAAGAACAGACCTCTCTGGCGACGTGCGCCGGTCTCGTACTCCATGTTGTCGCGGAGGTAGTCGAAGCCGAATTCGTTGTTCGTACCGTAAGTAATATCGGCAGCATAAGCGGCCTGTTTCTGATCGTTCGGCTGATTGGAAAGAATCGTTCCGACAGTCATTCCGAGGGAGTTGTAAACCTTACCCATCCAAGCCGCGTCACGGCTTGCCAAGTAATCGTTCACCGTCACAACGTGCGCACCTTTGCCGGGCAATGCGTTGAGGTAAACCGCCAAAGTTGCGGTCAAAGTTTTACCTTCACCGGTACGCATTTCAGCGATCTTGCCGTCGTTTAAGACCATACCGCCGATTAACTGCACGTCAAAGTGACGCATTCCGAGAACACGGAAACTTGCCTCACGCACAACGGCGAATGCTTCCGGCAGGAGAGAGTCCAAGGAAGCACCGTCGGCTAAACGCTGACGGAATTCTGCCGTTTTGGCTTTGAGCTGTTCATCGCTCAATGCCTTCATTTCGGGTTCAAGTTTATTAATCGCAGCGACTTTGCGACGATACTGCTTGATCAGTCGATCGTTGCGGCTACCAAAAATTTTTGTCAGGAAACTGGCCATTAATTCTTTCTCTTAATAAAAACGGAGGCACACCGCCTCCCATTGGCAGTTACACCTTGCCAATTTTGAAACTCACTGATTTTACAACACTAAACAGTTTTTGCCCGTCCTTTTACAAGTTGCATACAAACCTCACCGATTCTCTTGCTCAGTCACGACAAGAATTGAAATCGCCGCTTCATTTTGCTAACTTAGACGCCGCACCGTCATTTTCTTATTTGCCTCTGAAATGTACCCGCGATCCGCACAAAAACCGATCTCCAAAGTCCTTCAAAGGGGCTCTCTGGCCAAACATTTCGGATTCCTGAAGTTAGCCAAACGCCTTGCAGCAGTCATCGATCCCGTCTGTCAAAGCTACAAACTCGGAGCCTCCGTCACACCTGACTGTCTCAGACTCTCCGTCCAGCAGGTTCGCATCAAAGACGAAAATCCGTACGACATCGATCCGGACGAAGATCCTCGCGATTTAATCAAAGAAGTGCTGCTTTTGGAAATCGGTTTGCCCAATTCGCTTTTTGTCCGACGCTTCACCATGTTCCAGCCGTCGGTGGAAAAAGCACTCGCCGAGAAAGGATTCGGTGCCATGAAAGTCAAACCCGTTATCGATCGATGCGGTTTGCATCCCCAGCCTTTCCTCTTCACGGAAACAGGGCCCGCAATCGGCGGTCCCGGGGCGGTTGAGGGTGCCAAAGAATTGTCGAATCGACTGCCCGAAAACTCGCCGTTAAAGGAAGCGATGGCAAAACTTGCGGCTGCGCTGGAGGAGCACCAAGATCACAATCGCAGATAAGCAAAAGCCCGCGGCAAGCGCGGGCAAAAACAAAAGTTTTCTTAGTTCGAAGGTTCTTTTACCGCTTCGGTAAAGGCCTTCGGAGCACTATTTTCGTCCTGATACTCAACAAACTCCCAGTTCTCCGGATCTGCTAGAAGCGTCCGCAGCAGTTTGTTGTTAATTTCATGACCTGACTTAAAGGCTCTGTAGTGCGCGACCAACGGATGACCTAAGACATACAAGTCACCCATGGCATCCAGCAGCTTATGTTTTGCAAACTCGTCCTGAGAGCGGAGACCGCCCGGATTTAGAACATGGAAATCATCGAGAACAATGGCATTGTCTAAGGTTCCGCCCTGAGCCAAACCCATACCCCAAAGCATCTCTAAGTCGTTTACAAAGCCGAAGGTACGGGCGTGAGAAACGCTTTCAATGTAGTTCTCTTTGTTGAAGTCAACTTCCACGAACTGGGCCGTTTCATCGATCGCCGGATGGCCGAAGTCAATTGCGAAAGATAGTTTGTAGCCGTCGTACGGTTCAAGAGAAGCCCACTTGTCTCCGACGTGGATGGAGACATTCTTCTTGACTCGGACAAACTTTCTCGGTGCATCCTGTTCTTCGATTCCGGCCGCTCTGATCAAAAAGACAAACGTTGAACCAGAACCGTCCATGATCGGAATCTCGGGCGCATCGACATCGATGTAGCAGTTGTCGATCGCCAATCCGGACAGAGCACTCATTAAGTGCTCGATCGTCGCAATACGAGCTCCGTCTTTATCTAAAGTCGTCGCCATGCGCGTGTCGTTCACACGTTCCGGTTCTGCCTTAATAGCAACGGGCGGCTTCAAATCGGTTCGAGTAAACACCAGGCCGGTATCGGGAGGTGCAGGACGCAGAGTCAGACGAACCTTGCGGCCCGAGTGCAAGCCGATACCGACGGTGGAGAATACCTTCTTAAGCGTTCTCTGTTTGATCATAGATAAGGCCAAACCTTAGTTCTTCTTGCGCAGGAAAGCAGGAATCCCGTATTCGAAACGCGGCTTTTCGTCTTCAGCTTTAGCTTCCGCGGTACCGTGACCCTTAGCTTCGGGAGCTCCGTTGTGCTGGTTGGCTGTCCACAAACCGCTGTCATTTCCGTTGCCGGCTTGAGGATTCAAAGTTGCGAAGACATCGCTCGCAGGACGAACGTTGTTGCTGGCGTGAAAATTACCGAATATCGTGTTGTCTTTCGGGCCTTCGAATCCGCCGGCATCAGGTGTCGCGATCGGTCGGCTGAAAGCCCTGTCTCTTATACACATCTCCGAGCCCACGAGACGCTCATGA
>USHK01000158.1 GCA_900554375.1 uncultured Sutterella sp. | reverse complement strand
ACGTAAGGAGTCGTCGGCAGCGTCAGATGTGTATAAGAGACAGGTTAAGGATCTTGGAAAAATTGCCGTTGTCATGGGCGGATCATCCGGAGAGCGTGAAGTTTCTTTGATGAGCGGCAGCGGAGTGCTAAAAGCACTGCAAAGTGTCGGCGCCGACGCGGTTAAATTTGATCCGAAAGAGCAGCCCTTGTCTGACCTAACGGGTATCGACCGCGCTTTTCTGATTCTGCACGGAAAAGGCGGTGAAGACGGTGTGATTCAGGGCGTTATGGAATTTTTGAAGATTCCCTACACCGGAAGCGGGGTGCAGGCCAGCGCCATCGGCATTGATAAGGAAATGACCAAGGCCGTATGGGAAGCTCAGGGCATTCCTGTTCCTCGGGGTATGGTGTTACGAAATGAGGCTGACTGCGAGGAGGCGCTCCGCCGTTTTAACGGTAATCTCGTGATTAAGCCCAGCAAAGAAGGCTCGAGCCTCGGTCTCTATAAGCTTAAGAATGCAACGTTGGATCAGGTCAAGGAAGCGTTTGGCAAGTCTCAGGAAGCCGGCATGACCGTCCTTGCCGAAGAATATGTCTTCGGGCGCGAACTCACGGTTGCTGTTCTGGACATGGGCGAAGGGCTGAAAGCCTTTCCGATTATCGAAATCAAGGCGCCGGACGGAGATTACGACTTTGAACACAAGTACTACTCCGACGAGACCGTCTATGTGTGTCCGGCCGAAGTGAGTGAGGATGTTGCCGAAAAGATCAAGGCCACGGTTGAGAAAGCCGCTTTGGCCGTCGGCGCCGACGCATGGAGCCGTATTGACGTGATGCTGCGTGCTGACGGCAGTTTTGTGCTGCTCGAAATTAATACAGCGCCCGGTATGACGCCGCACTCATTGGTTCCGCTCGCAGCGAGAACCTGCGGTATTTCGTATGAAGAACTCGTTAAACAAGTCGCGGCACGCGCTTCTTTGAAGGCTTAATCGATGAGACGTTGGAGCGCGTCAACTTTTTCACTTTTCGCCGACGTTTTCGGGGTGCTGTTTATTCTCCTGGTTTTGACGTCGGCGGTGTACTGGTTCGTTCAGCGGCCGGTATTTTTGCTGAAAGGTGTTGACGTTCAGGTTGAGGGCAATAAAGACGCGATAAACGTCAAGGATGTTGCGCAGGTGCTCGACGGCCACATTCACGGTAATTACTTTACAGCGGATTTGTCCGAGATCGCCGATCAGCTTAGACGCATACCTTGGGTAAGAGACGTTTCGATTGGCCGTATATGGCCGAATCAGCTTCAAGCAACGCTTTACCTCCATCGTCCGATCGCCGTATGGGGCGATGAAAAACTGCTGGCTGAGGACGGCACTCTGTTTGTCGCAAATCAGGAAATTGCGGAGAGCAAAGGGGCGCTGCCGAAGATTTTCGGTCCCGTGGACCGCCGCATGGAAATTTATAAGCAGTACCAAGCTTTTGAAAGTGCGTGCAAAAAGTTCGGATATGATGTAACTTCATTAACTTATTCTGAATACTCCGGCTGGACACTGCATTTCAAACGTCCTGAAGGGAAGGTCATCAAGCTGGTTCTCAAGAAGGGCGAGAATTCCGCCCAAATGGACGAGCGATTGATCAAAATCATTCAATCTCTGCCGGCCATTTCCGCGCAACTCGGTGCGGAACCGACGGAGTTGGATGCGCGTTACGAAAAAGGGATTGCAGTGTTGAAGCCGGCACCGGAAGAAGAGACCGTTTCGCCTGAAGACACAGTTCAGGATACCGGGGATAAAAAGAATGGCAGATAAATCAAACGATTTGTTGGTGGGCTTGGATATCGGGTCATCAAAGGTTGTGTGTATGATCGCGTCTCCGGTCAGTGCAAGCACTTTCAAGATCGAGGGCCTCGGAGAGTGCAAGAGTGAAGGCATTGAACAGGGCGGAGTCGTCGATATTAATCAGGCGGTTGATTGTGTCCGCGCGGCAGTTGAAGAAGCTGAGAAAACCGCGAATACAACTGTTAAAACAGTAGCGGCCGGCATATCCGGACCTCATATTCGTACCGATAACTGTATTCAGCAGACGATTGTGGGTTCCGGGGAGATCGAGCAGAAAGACATTGATGATCTTCTAAACACTGCTATGTCCGTGACATTACCGCCGTCTATGCGCTATCTCGACGTGATTCCGCAGGAATATTCCGTTGACTATGCACGCCGCATCCGGACGCCGATCGGCATGGAAGGCAAAAAGCTGGAAGGCAGCCTTCACGTAGTGACGGCGCAGAGCGCGCAGTGTCTGTTCCTCAATAAAGTAATCCGCAGAACCGGTCTGGAACTGATTGACAGCCAGTTGATTTTTAATCCTTTGGCAGCTGCGTCCGCCGTGCTTCGTCCGGAAGAAATCGATCTAGGGGTTGCGCTGATTGATATCGGATCTGATTTGAGCGATGTGGCGGTGTTTTTTGATAAAGCGGTGCAGTATTCCGCGGTCCATCCTATGGGCGGTCAGCAGATTACCGATGAGATCTCAATCAAGACGCACCTCTCTCAGGAGGCAGCCGAAAAGCTGAAGCTGCAGATGGGTCAGGTTCGTTACGACGCTAGGAAAGATAAAGATAGTTTTATTCGTTTGCCGACGGCGCCGGGCTACAGCGATGAAGGCGGAAGAATCTTGAGCAAACAAGCGCTCTCTGCGATTATCGACGTCAAAGTTCAGGACATTCTCGAAAAGATTTACTACCGCATTCGCGACAAGAGCCTTCATACGCAGCTGGGTTATGGAGTGGTGCTCACGGGCGGCGGGGCTACGCTTCCGGGTATTCAGAGAATGGCTAAAGAAGTGTTTAGCTCCCATATGGCGGGACGCGAGATTAACGTGCGTCTCGGGCGTCCGCTTGTAAATTACGAGACATCGGAATTTGTTCCGCCCGAGCTTTACAACACGGAGAGTTTCCCTAAGCAGTTTGCCGGGTACTCAACGCCTCAGCACGCGGCGGTTTTAGGCTACCTTTGCCAGTTAAATCAAAAGTTCTGGGCGCAGGGATCCAACATCGGATCCAAACGCAAACTTAAGAGCATTGGCGGAGTGATTAAACAGTGGATTTTCGGGAATTTCTAAGGATCAGCATTGGGCAGGGCGGTTTGAGCAGAGAAAAAGACAGAAAGACAGCGCAAAAAATCTCCTCAGACCGAAAATAAATGCTGAACCCACGGAATTTTTTGAATTTTCCTCGCAGAAAAAAAAGATTGAATTTAGAATTAACCAACTTGGCAGATCGAATGTCTCGAGATGCGTAATGGAGATAAAGTAGTTGATGGAAAAGGCATTTGAACCCTACGTGGACGGTTCTACCAACACCGTGATTAAAGTTGTAGGAGTAGGCGGTGCGGGCGGCAACGCTCTCAATACGATGGTAACCAAATTGACGGATTGCCAAGTTGAGTTCATCGCCGCGAACACGGACAGGCAGGCTCTGACCCGCTCTCTCGCTTCCGAAAAGATTTCTCTCGGCAGAACGGGGTTGGGCGCAGGAGCTCGCCCGGAAGTCGGTTTCCAAGCTGCTAATGACGCTAGAGAAGAGATCGCCGAGAAGCTTCGCGGTGCCGACATGGTCTTCATTACAGCTGGTATGGGCGGCGGTACAGGTACCGGTGCTTCCCCCGTGATTGCCGAAGTGGCGCAGGAGCTGGGCATTTTGACTGTTGCCGTTGTGACAAAGCCTTTCTCCTTTGAAGGCGGGAAGCGCATGAGAAATGCCGAGCTCGGTTTAAACCAGCTCAAGAACCGCGTCCACTCTCTGATCGTGATTCTGAACGATAAGCTCGAAGAAGAGCTCGGGGAAGACGCCACTATGCGCGAATGCTTTGAAAAGGCCGATGAAGTTCTCTTCAACGCCTGCGCCGGCATCGCCGAACTGATTCAGAAGGTTGGTCAGATCAACCTGGACTTCGAAGACGTCAGAACGGTTATGGGCACCCGCGGTACTGCAATGATGGGTTCCGGAGAAGCCGAGGGTCCGGATCGTGCTGTTACGGCTGCCTCCATGGCCGTTACCTGCCCGCTGCTTGAGGGCGTTGAACTTCGCGGCGCGAAGGGCCTCCTGGTCAACATTACGGCTCAAGAAGGCATCCGTATGTCCGAAGTTCGCTCTGCCATGGAAACCATCAAGAACTACGCCGACAGCGATGCGCTTATCGTCTTCGGTACGGTTTATGACGACAGCATGGGCGACAAGGTTCGCGTTACTGTTATCGCCACCGGTCTGGATCAGAACGGTACCGATGACTCCATCGTGAAGACGAGTTTTGTGAACGGTAAACCTGCTGTCGACAATCCTTCCAACCTGTGGCTGTCTCTTATACACATCTCCGAGCCCACGAGACGCTCATGAATCTC
>USHK01000157.1 GCA_900554375.1 uncultured Sutterella sp. | reverse complement strand
CGAGATTCATGAGCGTCTCGTGGGCTCGGAGATGTGTATAAGAGACAGTTATTGAACTTTTGCTGTTCGAGGTCTTGGCGGATTATCAGAGAGTTTTGGATGATTTGGTTATCTTCTGCTTGTCGTACGATATCTGTAAGGATTCCTTCCACAACTGAGACTCCAAACTTTTCCTGCAAGTATCTTTTGTCTAACGCAGGCGATTCATTCATTCCTACGGGGGGCAGTTGTGCGCTGTCGCCGATAAAAATAATTTTGTCGGGCTTATTCTTTTTCCCTTGCCTGACAAAGGAAAAAAAGTCCGAGAGAAGTTTTCCACTCCCGAAACTCACAAATTCATTATCGTTGACTGCATCACTAATCATTGAGGCTTCGTCTACGATATAAATTGTTCTTTGAGAACTCGTGTTCTGACGAAGAGGAAAATAAAAATGAGGGGAACCGCTCTCCACAACCTCTTCTACCGGTTCTCTTGTCTCTGGTGACCCATATATTTTTCGATGAATAGTTGTCGCTTCATGTCCGCTTTTTTTCTCCAGGATACGAGCGGCTTTGCCTGTAGGAGCACTCAGACAGGAAAGAAGGCCTTGTTCGCTCAAATACCTCACCAAAAAAAGCGTTAGAAAAGTTTTTCCTGTTCCGGCGTAACCTCGAAGAATAAAAACCTCTTTAGTATCGTCGTCTATAAAGTGTTTTATTTTTGCAAATACTTCTCTTTGGCTTGGTGAAAAAGTTTCACATGAGCACAAATTCTTTTCCATGGGATTTCTCTTTCTTCATATTGTTATGTAGGGCTTTAACCCTACGAGTAAGGATAGACTACGGCCTAGTTTTATTCAAACAATTTTCCGCTCCCCTCAAGCACTGGATCCGGAACTACGGCTGCAAACATTTTTTTCGAATTCTTGGGAATTAAAAGTTCACAGGTATAAGCAGGCCGTCTTTAAATTCTCATTTACTTCATAGAAGGAAAGACAGCTTCCTTTGCGTCCTTCCTTCTTCTGTTTGACAGCGTATTAAGGCTAGCTCTAGACTCTGAAGAAACACTTCGTTACAACCAGATGCGTAGCTTTGATCCTCCTCACGAATTAAAAGTTTTCATAGATACGTTTGATGTTACTTTTGAAAGAAAAAAGGACCAAGCGAGGCTCACCGTTAACGCTGATGACAAAATCCTCAGAAACTATTTAGGTACGTACTTTCCCAGAAGTTATGGACAAGTGAGGAGTGTCTATCATGAAATTTTTTCTAACTCTCGAGTCGTCGCGAAACTAAATCTCGGAAAGAAAATTAACGTCTTCAGTTTTGGAATTGGTACAGGTGGTGATGTCGTCGGTTTAATTTACGCCATTTCAGAAGCAATTCCTAATGTGTCAGAAATCAACGTACTAGGAATTGATGCTAACCAACAGGCCCTTTCGTACGCAGACAAAATCTTAAGAAAAACACAAGAACTAACCAATCTCAAGATCAACTGCGCCTTCTCCTCAATAGAAGTTTCGAAAAAACAACCTCTTAAACAAATCACACGGTTTATAGAAGAGAGGATGTGTTTTTTTGACTTTATTCAAACTCATAAAGCGTGCGGAGAATTACATACATTGGGTATCACTCAGACACCTTACTACGACTTCGCAAGCTCCTCAGCTCACATTTTGAAAAGAAATGGCCTTCTTCTTATTTCTGATGTAACGATTCCATCAGCTAGAAGTAATGAGTGGTATCCCATGATGCTTAACCACCAACTAAATTGCTTCGAGCGCGAGAACCCTCAATTTAAAACGCTGTTCCCTTTAGCGTGTAATTGTTATGCCAAAGATTGCCATAACCACTGTTACACCTCGACCATAGCCAACAACGAGAAATTTTGTTTTAGAGTTTTAGCTAGAACCGACTTTGTTAATTCGTTGAATCTAGTGCAGTACCCACGACGCTTTTTAGTTTCGGATTCTGGGCAAACTCGTTATTGCCAATGTTCACTTAACTGCAACGATTCTGAAGTTGTGGATGCACGAAAATTAAGCTGAGCAAAACTTGTGACTTAAACGCAAAAAATCCTTGAAAATGCCCTCTGAAAAAATAGAAATAGTCAATGATTCTGGTGCTGTTGTTAAAGCCATGGCCCCCGTTGTTATCTCTGCCAGCAGATCAACGGACATCCCCACTTATTTTCCTAAATGGTTTATCTCACGGTTTGACAGGGGACGTGGATATGTGACTTGGTACAACCCTTTCAATCAAAAACCCGTGTATGTTTCTTTTAAGAACACCAAGGTTATTGTTTTTTGGACCAAAAACCCAAAACCATTAATTCCTTACCTTCCAGAGCTAGATGCTGCCGGAGTACATTATTATTTCCAATTTACTTTGAATGATTATTCCCAAGAAGGTTTTGAGCCAAATATCCCCTCCCTCAATAGCCGTATACAAACCTTTAAAAATTTATCTTCGTTAATAGGTAAGGAAAGAGTTATTTGGCGCTTTGACCCAATCATTTTCACTAAGAGCCTCACACCCAGAGAAGTTGCGGAGAGAATCTTCAGAATAAGTAAGGAACTAAAAGGGTTCACGTCTAAGCTAGTAATAAGTTTTATTGACGTTAAGCCTTACCGAAAGGTACAACGAAACCTTTTGAAATATTCCCCTTTGCTCGCCTCCCAATACGACAAAAATTCTATTTCTGAAGTTGAACCTTCTACAGAACAAATTAATGAGTTCTGCGGCCATTTATCAAAAATTCGAAACTATTGGAAAGAAAAAGGGTGGAATTTAGAAATATCATCCTGCGCCGAAAAAGTCGACCTTTCTAAATTCGGAATATCACCAAATCGATGTATAGACGGTGAATTGATGCTTAAGGCATTTGGCGATGATCAAGCGCTTGTTGACTACTTAACTAAAACTCCCGCCAAGCTTAAATTAGACGCTGAACAACTAGATTTATTCGGAAACGGATCTTCTAGCGCAAGAAGAGTCATTGCCATTAAGAAGGACAAGGGACAACGAGAGGAGTGCGGTTGTATCGAAAGCAAAGATATCGGAATGTACAACACCTGTCTCAACGGTTGTGTATACTGCTATGCAAACACGTCTCCAGAAGCCGCAATTAAGAATTTTGAGATTAGAAAGGCCCACCCTCTGGCAGAAAGTATTTGGTTGCCGAAAAATTCTGAACAAAACTGTTAACTAAGCTATTGAACGGCTAGCTAAGAAACTATAAGTACGTGATCATCAAAAAGCCGCCCGAAGGCGGCTCTTGCACTAATGCTTAGCACTGACTAAGGGTTAGTTTTTACCAAGGTTGTGGTCCTTAATTGCGCTTTCAGCTGCAATACGGCCGGAGTTAACGGCGAAACCAATCGTAGAGCCAGCCATTAACAAGTCATAAGAGTCACCGTACATACCGCCGACATCGGAGCCGGCTGCGTAGAGGTTAGGAATAGCCTTGTCCTTGTCTGTGACAACCTGAAGACGGTCGTTAACTTTGATGCCGCCCAGAGTTCCCAGAGAAGAAGCGACGCTCTTAATGGCGTAGAACGGACCCTGTTTAACCGGGAAGATATACTGCGGATCTTTAGCAAACAAAGAGTCGTGACGCTGTTCGGCAGCCTTGTTGTACTGTTCAACGCTGGCTTTGAGGACTGCAGGGTCCATACCGGTCTTCTTAGCTAATTCGTCAAGCGTATTAGCTTTAACAGCCCAGCCTGCCTGTTCAGCTGCCGGCCATTCTTTTTCGAAGTTAGTCAGTTTCGCACCGATCGGAACCATAACGCCGACGCCCTGGACGATACCGTCGTGCTTCATAGAGTCAAGGTTCTTGTTGTCATAGACAACCCACATCTGACCGCCGATTCTTTCAAGCGCGTTACCGGCAGCGGGCCAGTCTCCCATGATGGTTTCGTCGCAGAAACGTTCGCCGTTCGGAGTCAGCCAAAGATGCGGCTGTTTAGCAGTAGCGGAAACATGGTTGGTTGTGGAAACAGCACGGGGACCCGGACGATAGGACTGCTGAACTTCCAAGCCTTCTTTACCGCCGCCAGCAGACCAAGCCATCTGGATACCAACACCGTTCTTTCCGGTCTGAGCAATACCGTCTGTGTTCGGGAAGCGTGTGTACTTCTTCATCATTTCGGGATTGTCAGCAAAACCGCCGGTAGCGATGATCACGGCTTTAGCGTGGATGTTGAGCGTATTGCCGTCTTTATCTTTGGCGACAACGCCGGCAACCTTACCATCTTTACCAAAAATCAGTTTTTCAGCAGGTGTATTTAAAAGAACCTGCATACCGTACTCATCTTTGCCTTTCTTCTGGAGAGCGTTAATCCAGCCGGCGCCGCGGCCCTGGTAAATGTGCCTGTCTCTTATACACATCTGACGCTGCCGACGAC
>USHK01000156.1 GCA_900554375.1 uncultured Sutterella sp. | reverse complement strand
ACGAGATTCATGAGCGTCTCGTGGGCTCGGAGATGTGTATAAGAGACAGATTGGAGATTCCGAAATTTCTCGGCAAAAAACTATGAGAAAAAGCTTCTTTTTTTCTGCTCTTATTCTCCTAGCCGCTACTGGGACGCATGCCCAAGATGTCAATACTCAGTCTTGTGAGAAGGGCAATGGCCAGGCGTGTTACTTGACTGCTATCGAGATGCATAAGGCTAAAAACTTTGGAAGGGCCGCCGAACTCGCTCAAAAAGCGTGCGATTTAAAATACGCGCAAGGATGCTTTTATTTAGGTTTTAATAATCAGAACGGAAGTAAATACTCCCAGTGCAATGTGTTTTATAAAAAAGCCTGTGATTTAAATTTGGGAGTCGGCTGTTTGGCTTTAGCAAACAATGTTCGCCTCGGAATTGGCGTCAATCCTTCTTTACAGGCGGCAATGCCTTTTTATCAGAAGGCATGCGAGTTAGGCGAGCCCTTGGGCTGTTCGCATGTTAAGAATCCTGGTTTTGAGGGGCATATGGGTCACTCAAGCGGAGGAAAAAGTGAAATATCCAAACATTAAGCTTACTGCTCTTATGTTAGCGGCAGTTTTGACTGCTCCGGTCTGCACAGCCGCAACAGGCGATATCTATAACTATGAGTTTACGGCTTTGGGAACTACGATTTCCTCACAAATAAAGGCGGACAATAAAGAAAAAGCACAGTTCTGCGCCAACGTTGTTAAAAAAGAGGTGTTACGCTTAGAAGACCTTTTGTCTGCCTATCGGGAGGATAGTGATATCTCCCGACTCGGGAAAAGCAACGGAAAGTGGATAAAGATTTCTGCTGATACGGCTGAAATTCTGGAAAAAACGAAACAAATTTGTGCGATGACGCACGGTGCCCTTGACCCGACGGTTGGGACTCTTGTGAAAATGTGGAGTGTTGACCACAGCAACCATAGAGTTCCGACACAAGAAGAAATTGCTAAAGTGCTTCCCAAAGTTGACTGGAAGAAGATTGAAATAAAGCGCGAAGGCAACGCTATTTGGGCTCGTATCGGAGAAGGGCAGGAAATTACTCTCGGAGCAACGGGGAAAGGTTTTATCGCGGACAAAGTCGCCCAGCGTCTGCGGGAAAACGGCTGTAATGATGCGCTGATTAGTCTCGGCGGGAACATTATTACGTTAGGCACGAGTGATATCGGTTATCCCTGGGAAATTGGGATTCAGGAGCCTGATAACCGCATCAATTCCTATTTTGCCGCGGTTCCGTCTCGAGACGAATCCGTCGTGACGAGCGGGGACTACGAAAAGTTTTTTATTAAAGACGGAAAGAAATACCACCACATTCTTAACCCTCGCACCGGAAGTCCTGTGCCCGCGACTTTGCATTCGGTTACCATCATCAATAAAGAATCTGCGTTAGCGGATGGGTTGTGTACAGCACTTTTCGTTTTTGGTTTTAACGGGGCTGTGAACTACCTTGCGGAACATCCAGAACTGAAAGCTGTACTGGTTGATGAAGATAATAAGAACGTGGTTTATACCAAAAATCTGGAAAATGATTTCCAGGTTGTTCGCCATACCTATCGATACGGAGTTATCGAACCAAAAAAGAAAGTAGAAGCTGAGGTTAAGAAGAACCATTAACGGACAAGGAAATACAAGGTATCGGCGCTTTCGTTAGGAACCGCCGATATCTTTTTGACTGTCCATAATACAAGTGACGGCTGAGCGCGCCTAAAGAAAATCGGCGTGTCTGAATTCAGATCACGCCGGTCAAGGTGTATGCCTTATCTAAAAGCACTATTGCGCAGTACTTTTTGCAGGTGTGCTCGCTGTTGTTGTTGCTTGAGCTTTAGGGGCCGGCGCAGGAGCAGGTGCAGATTTCTGAGCAGGTGTGCTTGCCGTTGTAGTCGCCTGAGCTTTTGCAGCCGAAGCCGGAGAAGCATTTTGAGCATTCGGAGTTATCGGCTGAGCGATCTGTTGGTTCAGTTCATTTGCGATTTGCTGGACATCTTTGCTTTGGTTCACTGGAGCGTTTTGAGCAGCAGATGTCGAAGCACTGCTGACGGAAGACGGCGTCCATGGTAAAGCGTCTTTCTTGAGCTGTTCAGGCGTCAGGTTCTGCGGAGGCATCGGGCTTGCGGAAGTAGTGGCCGCAACCGGGAAGACCCAGGCTTCGTCTAACGGAGGATAAGCGTGGTTGGCGTCAATATAGGCATCAACTTGTTTGTAGTTGTGGCCCACGTCTTTGTGGCAAGCCAAGCAGTCAAGCGGCTGATCCTGATAAAGAGCATGCCAAGCACCAATGCTAGGATTCTTCGGGTCATACATGCGAGAGAGGTCGTGACAGCCTCGGCAGGTATGGTAGTTATTGTCCACAAACTATTGTTTTTCCTGAGCCTCTATACCGGGGCGCTGTTCAACCCATTGAGTCGGGGTAGCGAAGTGTCCGATGACTTGACCGTATGCTGAGTGGGAAGCAGCAACAATCTTATGTCCTAAAAGACTGATATAACCTAAAGGCCCGAGAGTGTTTTCCGAGGCATTGTACAAGTGGCAGTCAGAGCAGTCGGCGGTCTTGCCGCTTGGTGTTCTGGCATGAGAGCCTTGTTTCCATGCATAGGCTACGCCGTTCATTGTATGGCAGCCGGTTGAGCAGAAAGTTTCCGAACCCAGCCAATTGACTGCGGAGACAACAAAGCATACCGCAAGGATTCCCGCTAAAAACGATCCGGAAATCAGCCAAAAGAAAAACCATTTAGTCTTTGTCGCCATTATTTTCTCCTGAGAGACCGAAGGTTTTTTGAAGGATTCTTTCATTTTTGCCGCTCGGTCTCAGGTTTGTTTACCGCAGCCAGCGGCTGCGGTTTGACCGGTATGACTAGAAGGAGGTAGCCATGCCGAAGATGCAGCTGTAGCCGTCAATGCTGGATTCACTGAGCGCTTTGTTGCCGTCACCATAGTTGATGGAACCGTAAACCAATGTTCTCTTGGAGAGCGGATAGGTGTAACCGGAACCGATAGACCAGGCGTTGTATTTTTCGCCGGTATTCTTAATCTTGCCCTTAACACCGTTTAACTGAAGCATTGCGGTACCGCCCCACAAAGGAGCAGCAACGGAGATGGAGGCTGCATTCTGATTAACGCCCTTGGTTGCGGGTTCAGCAACAGTGGTAGTAGCATTGGTCTTTTTGTCAATGTGGATGTAGTTGTAGCCCGGCATTCTTGTGCCGTGAGAAACATACTGGTAGGCACCGTACAAGGTGAAGTCACCGAAGTCGTATGAAGCACCGAGAGTGTAGTAATTGGTCGGGTCAAGTTTTACCGAGCCGTCAGCATAAGCTACCTTGGACTTATGGTCTTCGCGTTCAAACATGAAATTGGAGTTAAACGCACCGACGTCATAGGTAATGCCAACGCCGTAATAGTGGTTGTTTTTGGCCCACTTATTATCATCGCCGTCCGTACCGTTTGAATACATGGCCGTAAACTGCAGGCCGTTCCATTCTTGGGTGCGGTATGCAATGGAATTATCCAGCCAGCTGGTTGTGAGGAAGACGCCTGCTAAGTCACCGATCATGTCAAAACCGGTACCGATAGCGCTTCCGCCCAACATGCTGTAGTCGCCGTCACCGGAGCTCAGACCTGCCTGATGACCGAACGTTAAACGTCCCCAGGGGCCCTGAAGACCTAAGAAGGCCTGATTATTGAAGCCGCCGCTGGAGGTGGTGCCATGGCTAGAGGCAACCCCTTCGCCGTTATTTAATTTGAAGGCTTGCTGCAGTGTAAAGATAGCTGCGTTGCCGCCGCCCAAATCTTCTACCCCTTTAATACCCCAGCTGGTCCAGTACCAATTGCCGTTCGACATCTGAACTTTGGTCTTTCCGCCTTTTAGTTTGGAAACCTTAACGCCGGCATCTAATTCACCGAACAAAGTGATAGACGTTGAAGTAGCATCCATTGGAAGATTTGCGATTTCAGCGGATGCATGGCTGACATTAAGAGTGTGTCCGCTATGACCACGGCCGAAAGCGACACCGCGGCCGCGTTTGGTGGGGCCTGATTTATAAGAGACGGATGAAGCGGATGTCGAAGCTGAAGAGCTTGCAGATACAGCAGGAGCGGAACTATCCGTCGAAGTTGCATCGGCGGAATTTGCGGCAAGTGCAGGAGTTAATGAAGCAGCAATGGCAATTGCTAAAAGAGTCTTTTTACTCATTTTCACTATCCTTTTAAGGGAGAAGATAAATTTAGGTGTAACGATTGAAAACGCTTTGTTACAACATCTAGGATTCAGTCTAGGAGTACTACCTAAGGGTTGACACTTATTTGTCCTAAATTGAGTTTTATTTAATCTTGCCTTAAGGCCTCTTAGATTTATTAAAAATAATATATTTCGCCCTCTCCTCAAG
>USHK01000155.1 GCA_900554375.1 uncultured Sutterella sp. | reverse complement strand
GTTGCTGTTTCAGAATTCGCATCGAAGAGAACATACCGGTCAGAACGACAGAGGCGGTACCCTGAATGTCATCGTTGAAGCAGGGGACTTTGTCTTTGTACTGATCGAGCAAGTCATAAGCATGGCTGTTGTGGAAGTCTTCGAACTGAATCACAACATTGGGCCAACGTTCTCTGACAGCGTCAACAAATTCGGCAATCAAAGCATCATATTCAGGTCCGGTAACACGTTTCTGACGAAGGCCCATGTAAAGCGGGTCGTTCAGGAGCTCTTCATTATTCGTACCGACGTCGATACAAACCGGAAGCGTCTTCTGGGGATTAACACCTGCACAAGCAGTGTACAGTGCAAGCTTGCCGACAGGAATGCCCATGCCGTTAACGCCTAAGTCACCCAAGCCGAGAATACGCTGACCGTCCGTGACAACGATGATATCTACATCTTGGTGCGGAACATTGGCAACCAACTGGCGAACACGACCTTTGTCTTCGCTAGAGACATAAAGCCCGCGAGCATATCGGAAAATGTGACTGTACTGCAGACAGGCCTGACCGACTGTCGGGGTGTAAACGATCGGAAGGAATTGATCGATGTAACGAACCAGTAATTCAAAATACAAGCATTCAT
Organism: uncultured Sutterella sp.; assembly: GCA_900554375.1. GTDB lineage: Bacteria > Pseudomonadota > Gammaproteobacteria > Burkholderiales > Burkholderiaceae_F > Parasutterella. The sequence goes on along the minus strand of USHK01000155.1, from coordinate 3,792 downwards.
CAGAGCTGTGAGCCCCTTCGAGAACGATGTATTTGTTAATAGGCTTTTCGTAAGTGTCGATGATGCCTTTAAGGCGTGTAACTTGTTCGTCGAAAGTAGACACTCTCGGAGGGAGAAGGCCTCTTAAACCCAGTTCGTCACGCTCTTTTTCTGTAAAAGCACTGCTTTTATTGAACCAGGGATTTCTCAAAAGGTTAACACCCCTCAGTGTTGTGTCTTTAATATCCGTCATTTGTCATCCTTTATTCTGCACTTCATTGTGCGTTTGTGAATAACCGCATTATCCATGAACAACTTCGTACATGCACGAAGTTTCAAAAAAAGAAGTCAGACTTCCTTTCCAACATTCGACAAGATTGCCTTACATGCAGAGTTATCGAATACCGAGCAAACGATGTGCTCGGACGAGAAGAAAAAACAAAACTGTTCTTTAATCCCGTGTTCTCTTAGGTCACTGTTCAAAAACGCCTCTTAACGTACTTATTTCTACCGGGCTCGGTCCTTAGAGACACCAAGGAATTTTATCACGCAGATCCGAGCCGCTATACGTTCTAAGGTTCATAGTCGTTTTCAGTCGAACACAATATTTTGCATTTAACAAAAAACAACTCATCGAAATTCGATTCTGATCAGGAGCGTAAGGCCATAGATTAATTTTAGATGGTGACACCGTAGAGGCTCTTGAAGATTTCTCTTAAGGTTTTATCCAAAATCTTCGTGTATTCACCCCTTAGCTGGTCGGCATCAGCAGCTTTTTCTTTCAAACTCTTGAAGTCAATATTCTGTGACTTAATAGTTTCTTCAGCCAGTGTTTTCCAAAAAGCCGGAGATTCGCTGTCTTCCCACTGACCTCTGCCTCGCCCGAAATGTGCGACTGCCAAGTAGAGAAGAACAGTATCAAGTAAAAAACCGTCCATCGAAGCTGCTGACCAGGTAATAATGTTTTCTTTATTACCTTTTTGGACGTTGTAAGCAGCAGCCGCACCGGCTCCGCCTAAAGCGCCGACAATTGCACCTCCCAAGGCACCGAGTCCTAAAGTTGCTCCGCCCGTGGCAATGTCGGCGGCAATGCCGCTGACTGCACCACCGGCAACTGCGCCTAAGAGAGAAGCCGCTTTCGGATCTATGGTCGCCTGAGTTTCCCAATCGCTGCGCATGCGGCGAAGAATTTCTGCCTTTGTGCCGCTGCCTTCAAGGCCATTAATATTAATCAAGCGCTGAGTCAGAGTACAAAGCCAGTCGGCGGCGCGCGTCGACAGAGCAACCTGAGCATCTTCCATTGCACCGTGAAGATCTTTTTTGATGAAACCCAAAGAACGGCCGATGGAACGGAGTCTATCAATCAAAGACTGGCTGGCTAAAACCTCTTTATCGTTAGCAACCTTAACCATGTAGGCAGCCATGGCTTCCAAAGAAGACGCGTAAAGAGCCTGTTTCTGGCGAATCCATGTAGCATGCAAAGAAGCGAAGGTGGGCTTATCGGCATCTGTCAGGCATAATTCAATTTCTTTCCAAAGCTCGTATTCCTGTACCCAGCAGCGTGCAAAGGCATCCATAGGCAAGACGGCTTTTACGAAAGAATAGGACTTCAAGTAGTCCCGCCAGAGATCAACTTCAGCTTTTTCCTGTTCCGGAGGACGAGCTTCGCCCATCTGATTTAAGAGAACGATGACGGGTTTGTTCACCCAAGCCAAAATATCCATCTCTGCCTTAACGTAAGGCACTGCTTCCGGAGATTCGCTGGCATTGACGAGGTAAAGAATCACAAGCGACTTATCTCGGACATGTTTGATCGCCTGTTGATTCAGCCACAAAGATTTATCAGTTAAGCGATCCCAAATTTCGCTTGTGAACCAACCGATCGGATTGCTTCTGGCCTTCAAACGTTCTGCTAAACGGACGCTGTCGCCGAATCCCGGCGTATCCCAAAGTATGAGTTCCGAATCGTCCGGCGCTCTCAAAAGAACGTAATCTTCCGGCTCGGTCGTGACGTGAGAACGATCACCGACTTCTCCGATGTCTCTGCCTAATAATGTACGGGCAAGCGTGGTCTTTCCGACATTGGTGTGACTGACCAATGAGAGATTTATTTTTTGCGGATCTTTATTCATCTTGTGTTGAGTTGTCCTTATCTAGCTTGTTCGAACTGTGCAGCTGCGTCCTTCGCATCTGCATTGGTCAGATTCACAAAGGCGAAACTGACGCCGTAAGGTGTAAGAAAGTTCGACCAATTCTTTATACGTTCTTCAATTCGCTGAGGAGTATTGGCAAATCGAGCTAAAAAACCTGAAGTGTCAATAACGATACGTAAAAGAGCCTTCGAATTCTGAGTTTTTTCTTTGAGCTCATTTATAAAACGACCCTGAACCTCTGTCTCCGGTGTAGAGGTCATCGCAAAAACCGCAATAACCTCTGTTTGCTCACCGGCTGGAATTTCCGGCAGCTTAGTGTCTTCATGCTGAGCCGCAGAGAAGACACAGCGCGAGTTCTCCGGATGAAGTTCAGAAGCAAATTTTTGAATTCCGTCCTTTACTTGTTCCGATAAGGGATAAGAGAAAGGAATAATTTGAATCAACATAGTTTGTCCTCTCCACTGACGGAGAATATTTGAGTAATAAACAGACTCGAGGTCAATCGGGAAGTGATTCTGAACATATCGAGCCCTTGCAAAAGCATAAAGCCCTAAAACAAGTCGAGGAACCACAACGACCAGCGAAATAATGTAAAAAAGCTGAACCAGCCAAGGCGCAGCATTTTGTCCCGGACCGGATCCGAATTTCATTGCTTCGATAACCTGAGGCGTTAATTGATTAAACAGATCCGAATTGACAGGGATCAATCCGTAAAACAGGTTAATAAAGGTGAGGACAGCAGCCGGTTTATCGGAAAGCCAGGTGCTTTCCCAACCAACGGTGTAAGCGGTGCCCCACCCGTGGATACCGATCGAGGCAATCAGTCCGAGGCCAAACAGCGCGGCAGAGAAATGAAGAATTTCTGCAATACGTCCCCGTAAAATAGGCATTTCGGCTTCTGCCCATCTGCTGTAAAAAGAAATCAGTGCCTTTTGATCGTGAGATCCGCGTGTCTGAAGTTTTAAAAGTCCCCGAGCAAATAAACGACGGATGGGTCCGTCGGGAGACTTACCGCGGTTGAACAACACCGCAGCGACAATCCAGCAGTAAACAATAATGTTCCAGGCGATAACACCTAAAAGAGGAGGGGAAAGCAGGTTAATACGGTTATCCGTTACGGAAAATTCATTCGTCAGAACTCCGCCCACAAAGGCTAAAACCGCAAGAACCGATCCAATTCCCAAATACGGAATGCCTTGAGGCTTCTTAAAAGGAACAGCACTTTTAGCTCTTAATAACTCTAAAACTCCTTCGGCCCGAGTCAAAAGCAGCTTTTTAAAGTTAGCTTCTTCTCCGACTTCACGAGCACACCGCGCCGTGACTTCTTTGAGTTCGGATACGGTAACCTTCTGACGCTTTAATGCTTCCTCTTCCAGAACTTTTGTCCAAGTCAACAAGCGTGCCTGTTCCTCCGTAAAGGACGAGGAAAGATCAGAGCGACTGCCAAATTTAAAAAATGCCATTTCTTTTGTGTGTTCGTCAACAAATCACATTATCCAACAGGACAGCTCCTCCGTGCGAGTCCATGCACGATTTTAGGTCTCGGTACCGCAAGAGAGCTTAAAATTTCAGAAACAAATAATAAGGACAAGTCAACTACCTCGGCCTAAAGGCCGAGGCTTGAAAAAGCCTCTAGTTGACTAGCCTCAGGCCGTCGTTT
>USHK01000154.1 GCA_900554375.1 uncultured Sutterella sp. | reverse complement strand
CAAGTCACGATAGCTGCCGTTGCAGCGATAGAAAAACAAATTAATAACTGATACCTGACTGCAGTTAACGGGGACTCGCCCGCTAAAATTTGACCACTCATCATCCCAGGGAGCGCCACGATGCCCAAAACCATCAACATATTGATCGCAGGAAGCATCGCGGCAGAAGCAGAAACCTGAACTGTTTTAAGCACTGCCTGCTGCTGCGTCGCTCCCAGCGCCAACAACGTCTCAATCTCCCCTGAACGCAATTCAAGTTCGCTTCTGAAACGTTCAACGCCCAAAGCTGCCGAATTCATGGCATTAGCAACAATCATCCCGGCTAACGGAACTAGATAACGTCCTTCCCAAAGCGGTGTCGGCCGAATAACAACAAATTCAAGGTAAGAAACAGTTAAACCGGCCCCCAGAAAAATTGCGGCAAATAGAATCCACCGATACTTTCTCCGACTTTGTGCGTTCTGCAGACCGCCCAAGCGTTTTAAAGCAGACTCGGAAGCCGCCCCAACCATAAACAAGATTAGGGCAACAAGCACCCAGGGATCCGACTGTCGAAAAGCCCAAAGGAGGATGTACCCAACGGCAACCAGCTGAATCGTACCCCTGACGACCCCGATAATTAACGACTTGGAAAGACCCAGTTTGTACTTCCAGGATAAAAACAGAGAGATTCCAACCGGTAATAAACCGATGCCCATCTGCAAGAGCGATATATCGTTCGATCCGCTAATTGCCATCTTTTCCTCCTCGAGCCTCTAATCGTTTTCATTAGCTCTATGGCCTAACTATCGTTTCCATTCTACGAATAGGCTTTCTTTGATGCGCGTCTCTAAACTCAAAATCGGCATGTGTGAACATTGTGAACATGTTCACACTTGAGTTTTATATTGAGAATGTCTCGTCAAAAGCTTCTTCAACGGCTTTCTTGTCCGCACGGTAAGTTCCCTGGACCACACCGTCGCGGCCCCCTCCACGCCCGTTTAATCTAGTGTTCAAGGACTTGCTGATTTTCGGCAGGTCCGGATCTGATGACGCAATAACATAATTGAATCCGCCTTCTATCGGACTGAAAACTCCGACAGAGCTCTCGGGAAATTTTTCTTTCAGCATTCCGGCAAAACGTTTCAATTCAAAAGGAGACAAATCCTCTTCAAAGACTTTCACCAGTCCATTCGTAGGCTCTAGCCCGGCAGCCACAAACTGAAGATATCTTTCGGTTCTTTGAGCACTCTTCTGATCTTTCGCTTTTCCTTCTTCAATGAAATTTTCCGCTGCTTTAGCAATTTCATGCGGCTTAGCGGAAAATAAAGCGGAAACCTTTGCGATCTCTTTCACTCTCCAGTCGTAGTCTCTCCTGGCCCGTTCACCGGCTACAAAACGGACTCTCGTTCCTCCTCTGTGTTTAGAGGCATCCAGAATCTTAAACATTCCGATTTCTCCGGAACGACGAACATGCGTTCCGCAGCAGGCACAGCGATCGCACCCCGGAATCGTCACAATGCGAACAACGCCATGCAGTTCTTTTTTACTGCGATACTCCATCGTCTCTAAGATTTTTTCACTCGGAAACTCAATTTTGAGATCGATATCCTGAGTAATCGCCTGATTCACCAATTTCTCTAGCTCAGGAATCGCTTCCATCGGAATTTCACCGCTGAAATCAACGGTAATATCGTCCGGATCCATATGGAAGCCGACGTTTTCAAATTTATATTTTTGGTGAACCAGTCCCGAGAAAATATGCTCGCAAGTATGATTCTGCATATTGTCAAAACGGCGTTCCCAATCAAGCTTACCAATCACTGTAGAACCAACTTCGAGAGGCTTGTCTGTGTAGTGAATAATCTCTGAACCGACTCTTTTTACAAAAGTAACCTTAGCGTCTCCTAAGATCCCTTCGTCTGAAGGCTGACCGCCCCCTTCGGGATAAAAGGCGGTGTCGTCTAATACAACCTCAAATCCTCTCTTGCCCTCGCGGCAGGAAGTAACAGTTGCTGAAAATTCTCTTGCGTACGGATCACGATAAAACAATTCCTGCATCGTTTCCATTGAATGTCTCCACTGTCTTTAAGTTGATTGCCGACGATTATAGGCAGTGAAAAGAAAAGAATCGGATTTGCTAAAAGCTTTCTCATCCATAGGTTTGTTCTCACTTTCGGAATCGATCCATATTGTCGAGGGCTAAAACCGCCGTCGCCTTCCTATAATGAAAAGCTAATCAACAGATTTAAATTTCGAAAGATGAGTGCATCAAAAGACAAATTTCACTTTTGGGTCGGCATGAGCATTGTGATTGTGATCGCAATATTCATAGGTCTGCTGTGCACCGTCTTTACGCCAAACTATTTCCGACCTAAAACCATCGTCGAGACCTATTTCACTGAATCAGTGAACGGCCTTTCTCCGGGGGCACCGGTCAAATTCAAGGGTATCGATATCGGAAAAGTCACCGAAATTTCATTGTCGAGCAAGGTATACCCCGATGACCATATCAGTTTATTTTCACCTGATGCATCAGTAGCAGTCGTACGAATGATTGTTTACATGGACGAAAACCAGCTCAAAGAGCAACTGCCAAATCTCATTAAGAAAGGATTGCGGTTTCAAACGGAGCTAGCGGGTGTCACCGGAACCATTTATCTGGCGGCTAATTTTTTAAACCCGACGCTTTATCCGCCTGAAATTAAAGATGTGCCTTGGAAACCGAAATACATCTACGTTCCGGCGACTATCAGCCTGACAAATGAGATTTTAGAAAACATCCAACACTTCCTGGCCACGCTGCAAAATCTTAAGACAAAGATTGATGACGTAACGCCGGATGCTGTGAAAACCAAGTCTACGAAAGAGCTTCTTACTACACTTAACAATACGGTCAGCATGTTGGATCCGGCTAAGCTGCGCACTCTGCTCTCAAATGCCGAGAACTATCTCAACTCTAGCAATTCCGTCCTCTCGAACATAGATATTGCCCGCATTAATTCGCTGCTTTCGGAACTTACAGCAACAACCGAGAAACTTAACTCGACCCTTCGCGAAACCAAGGGATCCGGCCTCGTCACTCAGTTGAATAAAACAATTGCAGGCGCAGATCAAGCAATTGTAGACAACCGCTACAACATCAGAGAATTAATCCTTAACTTGAAGGAGATTTCAGACACTCTGAAAATTTTATCGGAGAACCTTTCTCAAGATCCGAGTTTCTTAACACCCCGTACACACCATCCCTCTCCGATCAGCTCAGAGCATTAGAAATTTTTCTCGTACCTGCTGATCATTGAAGCTCACAAACATAATGGGGAGCCGAAGCTCCCCGTCTTTCATGATCTATCCGTTTTAGGATTAGAAGGTATGAGTCATGCCGATTGTGGCATTCCAGCCGCGAAGGTCGTCAGTGTTATGCTTCAGAGCCTTCCCTGCTGTACCCCAAGCGGCCTGGGTATACATCAAAGTGCGCTTGGAGAAGTGATAGAAGTAAGCCGCGCCAATAGAGAAGGTGTTGAATTTATCTTCCAAGCCTGCTTCGGAAGCGTTCTTATTCTTACCGAAAGCATACTGAGACTGAAGCATTACTTCACCACCAAGTGCATTGGTCGAAGCGGACAGTGCGAAAGCGTGATAGTTATTCGCTTTTCCTTTGTTGTACTTATTGTCCAAAGCCTTTCCTGCTAGGTCATCTTCATCTTTTTGAAAGGTAACAAACCCGGGCAAAGGAGCGTGCAAGGCATACTCATAAGCACCATACAGTTTAAAAGCACCGAAATCATAAGACGCACCGAGGTTCAGCAATTGAGTTGTCTTATTCTTGTCGGCCTCTCCTTTGTAGTCCAAGGCTTCATAGATCAAATCAGCATTCAAAGGACCATTGCCATATGTCAGACCAGCACCGTAGTAATGCTGATTGTAAGACCATTTGTTTTCATCACTGTCACGTCCATTGGAATACATGAAGGAACCCTGAAAACCGTTATATTCAGGAGTGATGTAAATGATGGAATTGTTGTATCTGTCTGTCAGGTAGAAGGCGCTATACATGCTGCCGATCGTCTGGAAGGAAGTCGTGTAAGGAGCACCGCCTAAAATCGAATAAGAGCCGCAGTCAGAAGATAATGCGCCGAAACGACCGAATGCAACGGTACCCCAAGTACCGGAAACGCCCAAAGCTGCTTCACGGCTAAATGCCTTACCTTCTGAAGCTTCGTTTCCATTGCTTAATTTGAAACCCTGTTCCAGTTTGAAGAAAACGGAATTGCCGTTCCCAAGGTCTTCAGAACCTTTGATGCCCCAGCGATTGCCCATCCAGTTGCCGTTTGACATCTGAACTTTTGTTGAATCACCGTGTAGCTTGCTAACCGTAACGCCTGCGTCTAAAACCCCATACCTGTCTCTTATACACATCTCCGAGCCCACGAGACGCTCATGAATCTC
>USHK01000153.1 GCA_900554375.1 uncultured Sutterella sp. | reverse complement strand
TATAACAAGCGTCCTGAACTTCAGATGATTGAACTTCGTCCTGATTACATCGGTGAAATTTCAGGTAAAGAATTTGCAAAACTCACAAAACAGGTTTATGAAATCGCCAAAAACAAACCGATTCTCATGACCTTCCGCGACAAGACCGAAGGCGGCGGCAGACACGTTTCTGACGAATACTACAGAGATTTCTACTTCGACGTTCTCGACAACGGCAAGATTGACCTGATCGACATCGAAATGTTCCGCAACGCCGATATTTGCAAGCAGATCGTCAAAAAAGCCAAAGAAAAAGGCGTTAAGGTTGTCATGAGCGACCACGAATTCGGCTGGACACCTTCTGAAGCTGAAATCATTCGCCGCCTCCTCCTTCAGGAACAATTAGGCTCCGACATTTTGAAGATTGCTGTGATGGCCCACAACACTGGAGACGCACTCAATTTGATGAATGCTACATGGAAGACACGCAATTACTTCTCCCGCAAGCCGATGCTCACCATGGCTATGGGTAAGGACGGCGTTTTAAGTCGTATGACCGGTGAATTCACAGGTTCCGACATCACTTTCTGCATGGTCGGAGGCAAACCTTCTGCTCCGGGCCAAATCCCCAGTGAAGAAGCCGAACAGATTCTGAATTCTATTCACAAGGCCATGTACCCGGCTAAATAATTCTTAAGAGAACCAACTCTCAAGGAACCAACATGCTGAATAAATTAGTATTTCTCTCCGCGTTGAGTGTTGTTGCACTCTCGGGCGCAACCCAGGCAGCAACCTTCAATCCGGGAACTTATACTGCCGTTTCCAAGGGTAACGGCGGTGAAGTTCCGGTCACGGTGACCTTTACCAAAGATTCAATCGAATCGGTCAAGATCGGTGCTAACAAAGAAACGCCGGGAATCGGTTCGATTGCAATCGAAAAACTTCCTAAAGCCATCGTCGATAGTCAGAGCTTGGCCGTGAACGGTGTGAGCGGCGCCTCAATCACCAGCCATGCAATTCTCGCGGCTGTGGCGGCTTGTGTGAAACAAGCCGGAGGGAATGTCGAGGAACTTTCCAAAGCCAAAGCTCAGAAAGCGGTTGTCAAAAACGAAACTTTAAATGCTGACATCGCCGTGGTCGGCGCCGGAGCTGCGGGTCAGACAGCTACTATTCGTGCCAGCCAGCTCGGCAAAAAAGTCATTTTGATTGAAAAGATGCCTTTCGCAGGCGGTGCAGCCGCAGTTAACGGCGGTACGGTTGTGATTCAAGGCTCAAAGATTCAGAAAGAAGCCGGTGTTAAGGATGACTCTCCTGCCATCATGACAGAGGATTACATCAAGAACGGCCACAATCTGAATGACCGCAGAATGCTTGAGCTCTATGTCAACAACGTAGGTCCCATGGTTGATTGGGCGACCACCGAAGGCGGAATGCAGCTCAACACCAAAGCAGGTTTTACCAATGAAGCCGAACACAGTAAACCTCGCGTTATGCGCTGGGTAGACGGTGCTCAGGGGGCGACTCGTAACTTCAAAGCTTCAGTAGAAAAATCCGGCGCTAAGGTCCTTCTTGCTACTCCGGCAAAAGAGCTGATCGTTGACAACGGCCGCGTTGTCGGCGTCAAAGCAGAAGGTGAAAACGGTATTCACTACACCATTAAAGCTCCGGTTGTGATCTTAACGACAGGCGGCTTCGGAGCTAACAAGTCAATGCTTGCCGGCAATCTGAAGAACGCTTTGTATTACGGCGTCAAGAGTTCCAACGGCGAAGGCCATCAGATGGCTATGAAGATCGGCGCTAAAACTCAGATGATGGATTTGGGCAAGATTTACCCCAACGGTATGGAAGTCGCTCCCGGAATTGCCAAGTCCACTATTTGGTCGAACAAGGCTGCTTTCGAAGATCACAGCGGCATTATGGTCAACAAAGCCGGCAAGCGCGTCATCAGTGAGCTTGATACCAACCACAACATCAAGAATGAAGAAGTTAAACAAGGCGGTAAACTCTTCATCCTGATGGATCAGCCCTCTTACGACGCCTTCCTCACCAAACTTTCCATCACCGGCATCAGCAAAGGTGACATGGACAAGTGGCTGGCTCAGGACGGCAAAGGCTATCCGATCGTGGTTAAAGCTGACAGCATTCCTGCCGCGGCAATGAAAGCCGGTGTTGACGGGGCCGAGCTTCTTAAGACAGTGGCTCGGTACAACGGTTTCGTAAAAGCAGGCAAAGACTCTGACTTCAATCGTCCTGCTAAGTTCATGAAAGAAACTATTGCTGGTAAAGGACCTTACTATATCGTTGAACAGCAGCCTCGCTTTGCGACAACGATGGGCGGTGTGGTCACTGACATGAACCTCAATGTTTTGGATAAGAACAACAAACCGATTAAAGGTTTGTTTGCTGCCGGCGAACTGGTCGGCGGTGCAATGGGCGATGACTCTCCTCCCGGAGGAAACATGGCCTGGGCTATGACCAGCGGTAAGTTAGCTGCCGAACGTGCCGTCCAGTCCTTGAACAAGTAATATGAAGTTCTAAAAACCTTGATCCACAATTCCGAAGGGAGACGAAAAAAGTCTCCTTTCGGATTTTGCCTATGAATCTCAAGAAGTTACCGTGTACTTTCTTATGGGTCCTAATACTTGTGCTCAGCGGCCCGTCTTTTGCGTATGAAGGGCTGACTGTCAGAATCGGATACGCACAAGGACTTGAGCTCTACCATCAATCTTCCATTTTGAAAGAGACGCTCGACTATCTGCAGAAAAAGATTCCCAATTATCGGTTTGAATTGTTACCGATATCTTCAGTCGACACTCAGGAAGACATTAAGAAAGAAAAGGTAGATTTTCTTATCGCCCCAAGTAATTTCTTTGTTGAACTCTCCGGAGGCATCCCATTTACTCATTTGGCAACGCGAATGTTTGACGGAGCCAAGGATCCCGCTAAAACTGTAGGAAGCACATTCGTTGTGCGAGCTGACCGTAAAGATATTAAAGAACTGAAGGACTTAAAAGGTAAAAATTGTGCGGCTTCCCTTCCCGATTCTTTAGGCGGATGGCTAGCGGCGCTCGGAGAAATCAAGGAGCACGGATTCGATCCTGACAATTTCTTCAAGACAAAAACCTTTACCCAGTTTCAAATCCCGGACGTACTAAATTCTGTTCTCAGCGGATCTTCCGACGTCGGTATCCTTTCAACATGCATCTTGGAGGAGGCAGAAACTTCCGGAATGATTGAAAAAGGCAGTCTTCGTGTGGTTAATAAAAAGCCGGACGACTTGTCTCCCATACATTGCGCGAGATCCACGCAGCTTTACTCGGATATGTCTTTCGTCAGTCTCCAAGGTGTTCCGGAGCCTTTAGTTAGACAAGTGACGGTTGCCCTGCTTTCCATGCCGGTTTTTGATCATTCACGGTGGTCCGTAGAGAATGATCAGTATTCCATTCGTAAACTTCTCCAGGAGCTGCGGCTCGGGCCCTACTCTTACCTCAGAGATAATTCATTAGCCGGATTGGCAAAACGATATAAAACCGAAATCATCATATTCGTCGGTATCTTGTTTTTTCTTATCATTAACGAGTTTAATCTACGTCGTTTAGTTAACAAACGAACTCGCCAGCTTTCCGATGCACTAAAAGCAAAAGAAGAAGCAGATAAATTGGCTGCGGAAGAGCGCAAAAAGTTCGCAGTATTAGAGAAGAACGGAATTATTGCTCAGTTGGGTACGATTATTGCGCATGAGGCTAAGCAGCCGATTGCAACTCTGACAAACTACCTTCAGATCTTCAAGATGTATTTAGAACGGAAAAACGATAACGACGCCTTTTCCAAAGATGTTTTCGAAAATATGGAAAACCAAGTTTCCCGCCTAGATACTTTGGTCAATTCAGTCAGAAATTTTGCGAAGCAAAAGCAAAACCCTCAAGTCAAGACAGACCTTGTCCTCATCACGCAAAAAGCAATTAGAAACTTAGAGGCGACAGAGCCGGATATTGAAAAGGTAAAACTTTCATTTAACTCAAAGCGTAAGACAGCCTTTGTTCTGGCAGATCCGTTTTCATTAGAGCTACTGATACTTAATCTCCTGAGAAATGGCGCCCAGGAAGCTGTCTCAAACACAACCAAAGGAAATCCGATTCTGAAAGTGGAACTTTCCTTATCAAATGACAACAAGAGCTTGATACTGTTTGTGGAAAATTCGGGGAAACTCATGACTGACAAGGAGTTATCGAGGTTGGTATCTTTGGGAGAAAGCGTCAAGCCGGAGGGCCTCGGCCTAGGTTTGTCGATCATTAGAGGGATTGCTGATCTCCACGGTGCGGATTTGAGTTTCTCCGGACGAGATAAAGGCGGTGTTATCGCCTCATTGAAAATAGACCAGCTGCAAGTCTAAGGAGAAAATGTGTCCGAATTTTTAGATACCCCCGAGCTCCAGGGAAAAGTTATAGTT
>USHK01000152.1 GCA_900554375.1 uncultured Sutterella sp. | reverse complement strand
ACGAGATTCATGAGCGTCTCGTGGGCTCGGAGATGTGTATAAGAGACAGGTGATTGCCAACCGCGCTAACGAAATCTTGACGGGTAAGAGGGCTTACGACCAAGTACATCCCAATACGCACGTCAATATGTGCCAGTCTTCAAACGACGTATTCCCGACGGCTGAAGCCATCGTCCTCTATCGGTTAATCGATCCGCTGGTGGCTTCAGCAAGAGAGATCGAAAAGACTTTGGAAGGAAAGGCCCGTGAGTTCAAATCTGTTGTTCGTCTAGGAAGAACAGGCCTCCAGGACGCTCTGCCTATGACTTGGGGTCAGGTATTTGCCGGGTGGCTGAGATCGGTTCAGAGAGCCCGCGAGCAGCTCGAAAGCTTGAAAGAAGTTTTCAGTTATGGCGTCTTAGGCGGAACGGCTGTAGGTACAGGCATGGGCGTTATGCCGGGATACCCTGAGAGGATTTTCGAGAATCTCTCAAAAGTTCTTGGCTTTCAGATGAATCAAAAGATTTATGCAGACGAAGTGATTCCGAACAGCGGTATCTCGACGGTATGCGCAACACCGACCACCATTCCGTACTGATGGAAGTGGTCAAAGAACTTGTCGCATCCGTGACAAGAATTGCCAACGACCTTCTGCTTTACGCTTCCGGCCCTCGCTCAGGCATTAACGAAGTCAAACTTCCCATGAGTGCCGAAGGAACTCAAGGGTATGAGTACGAGAACACCGCTTACCTCTGCGAAATGATGACGGATGTCTTAGGCGAAATGGTCATCGCCGAAGACATGACTTTCTACTCTGCCAACGAAGGCCAGCTTGATCACGGCTCCATCAACTCCGGCGGCTTCATCACACTGGTTAAAGCGATAAAACTCGCAGCTCATGCCCTGAGCCTTTTCAACAATGAATGCCTTAAAGGTGTTGAAGTCAATGAAGAACTGCTTCGCAGCTATGCGGAAAAATCCACCTCATTGTCGACAATGGTAGGGAGCTTATTCGGTTATCCCACAGGCGTGAAGATTGCCAAGCAAGCCATTGCGGAAGATTTGTCCTGCAAAGAAGTAGCAATCAAAGAACACGTCCTTCCCGAAGATGTCTGCGAAGAAATCTTCGACGTTCTGGCGCTGACAGATAGAAGTAAGACCATTGAGTTATTCAGAAAATACAAGAACATCAGAAAGGTGGACTAAGAATGCAAACTTCAAACCTCAGAGAGAAAGACAACATGACGAATAACTCTGCATTTTTTACCAGCACAGATCTTAAATATCAGGTCAGCAGCTTTCCCGGAGACAAACTTCGTGACTATCCGGAATACCTCCATGCCTTGGTTCAAGTTCGCTTAGCATCTGCTAAAGCAAATGCAACCCTCGGATAACTCACACCCGAAAGCGCTGTAAAGATTGATCAAGCTTGCGAACTTCTCTTGGCTGACCCGAGGTCTTTGAGCGCACTGGATCAGACGATGATTAGATTTGTCGGAAAACCCGCTCAGCGAGCAGTGGATTCGGTGATTGCCGAGCTTGCCCACGGTGCTGTCTCTGCTAAAGAAATTGCACTGAACCAATTCACGGCTGATGTCACAACGACGGCCGAAGGAATAACTGTCAGAAAAGTTCTTCTTCAGCTCTCGGATCATGTTCGCGATTTGTCAGAAGCTGTCGGCCAAAAAGCCAAAGAATTTGCCGGTATCGTCAAATGCGGAAGATTAGGACTGAAAGACTCTCTTCCGATGAGACTCGAAGATGAGTTTGCAGCCTATCAATCCTTGCTTCAGCATTCTGCCGCTGAGTTGACCGAAGAAGCAAAGAATTGGAACGTCTGCCTGTTAGGATCCGGAGATGTCGGAAACGGCTTGGGTGTCCTGCCCGGATTTGCAGCACAAGCCAAAGCAGCTTTAGAAGAGCAGGTTGGGTATTCTCTGGTAAGCGTGGAACCCCTAACATCTCTATTGAGCAATAAATATCGCTTTATCCTGGCTCACGCTAAAGTTCAAGCGGCTGCCGATATCATCTGGAAAATCGCACGCGACTTAACGATCCTTTCTTCAGGGCCCAGGGCCGGTATCCGAGAAATGGTACTTCCTGCCGTTGCCCCTGGCTCTTCCATCATGCCGGGAAAGATCAATCCTACGGTCGCAGAACTGATTATGCATCTGTGCGACAAAGTTTTCTCCAATGCCGCAGGTTTAAATATTGGAGTTCACTCAGGCTGGCTAGGCTCTGACTCTCATTCTTCTCTGCCGCTTAAATGCATGTTGGATTCCTGCACCCTCCTTTGTGATGGATGCGAAGTCTTCAAGAGAAAAGTTATTTCGGGACTGACAGCAAACAAAGAAAGAAGTGCAGAACACGCAAGAATGTCCTTAGCCCTTCAAATGCTTCTCTCTCAGATTATCGGAGAAGAAAAGGCAAGAGAAATTGCCCGTTACGCCTACGACAATGAATTAACGCTAGAAGATGCATACACCAAACTTCAAGGAGAAGCTGCTCCGGATAGTTTGGAAGCGATGCTCTTTAATGTTGAAGCTATATCCAATAAGGAAGGCGCTTCTGAATTCATGGAGCGGTTAAGCCGGAAGCCGGCCGTCTAAAATGAAAAATTAACTTCGCGCAGATCAAAAGTGACTTAAGGGAGACAAATATGTACCAGTTTCAATGTGACTACACGGGCGGATGTTGTCCGGAGATTCTTGAGAAGCTGGTACATACCAATCCTTTGGAGCTACCGGGTTATTGTGAGGATTCGATCTGCGCGGAAGCGGAAAGCCTAATTCTCAAGAAAGCCGGTCTAAGTCCGGAAGAAGCAGGAGTCTTTTGGGTGCCTTCTGGAACGATGGCTAACCTCACGGTGCTGACGACCGTTTTATCCTCTAATGAAGCGGTTTTGGCTGCAGATACGGGTCATATTCATACTGAAGAAGCGGGCTCCATTGAATTCTCTGGACACAAAATCCTGTGCGTCAGCGGTAAAGACGGCAAAATTCTTCCGGAAAACATCGAAGAGGTCTGTGCAAACTACGAAGAATCTGATCGGGTGAGCAGAGCACATGTCTGCAGACCAAGAGCGGTCTACATTTCTTTCCCGACAGAATTAGGAACGATCTATTCCTTAGAAGAACTTAGGGCGATTTCCGGTGTCTGCAAAAGGCACCGGCTTTTTCTCTACATTGACGGAGCTCGTCTAGCTTATGGTCTGGCGGCGTCTTCCAATGTAGGATTCAAAGAACTCGCAGAATGCGCCGACGCTTTCTACATAGGAGGCACGAAGTGCGGAGCGCTATTCGGAGAGGCCATAGTCATTAAAGATCCCGAGGTTCGAGATCGTTATCTTGGTGTTCTTAGAATGTGCGGTGGTTTGATCGCCAAAGGAAGGTCTTTAGGATGCTCCTTCAAAACTTTCTTTGAAGATGACTTGTATCTGCGTCTCGGAAGGTCTGCCAATGAGAAGGCGGCAAGGATCCGCGCAGCCTTCGACGATGTCGGCGTCGGGTTTTATTCGCAATCTCCGACCAATCAGCTTTTTCCGATCGTTGATGAAAAGCTTTTCAATCGTTTATGCGAAACGATAAAATTTAAAGTAATCGGGCGTACGAAAGAAGGACAGCGCATCTTGAGGCTTTGTACTTCTTGGTCTACGCCTGATGAAGCAGTACAAGCTTTAATCAACCTCATCAGAAGCGAAAAAAATAATGAATGTCCCGGAGACCGTTTTTTCCCATGAATGGCTTCTCTTCTTATCGGTTTGTGAGAGTAAATCGTTAAAGGAAACAGCGGAGAGGTTCAATATCAGCACCTCGTCTGCTTCTCGCTCGTTAAAGCGATTGGAAGACTCTTTAGGTGTGACATTGTTTGATCGGTGCTCTAAACCGATGGTCCTCACAGAGAGCGGTAAGAGGCTTTACCGTCAAGTGCTGCCCGCTATGAAAATCACTCAAGAAGCCATGGAGCAGGTTAGGGAAGAAAATTATTTATTTTCTGATCTAAGAATCGGCTTTCTTGAAAGCATGTCTCTGCATCTGGCTCCGCAGTTTTTATCGTTCTTTAAGAAAAAAGTCGGCCGTATCACTTGTCTGACCGGCAGTTCGGATCGACTCCTGGAGTGCCTGCGAACGCATGACCTCGATATTATTATCTCTTCGGATCCTGCTCTGCGTTATACAGATTGGCGCCGGCTCATGATTATCCGTGAACCATCAGTGGCTGTTTTCCCGAAAGCCTTTAAGTTTGAGGACAATCATGCTAAGAATTGGCAGTCATTGTCTCTTTGTAATCTTCCTTTCATTAATTCCTATGAAAAGAGCGGACGAGGCAAGCTCGTCAACAATTTCCTCTTAACTTACGGAATCCAGCTGAACGGAAAGATCAACGTCGACAACTTAGCCATCAAACTGGCGATGGTAGTGGACAACAACGGATGGACGATTACGAGCCCACTGAGTTTGCTGA
>USHK01000151.1 GCA_900554375.1 uncultured Sutterella sp. | reverse complement strand
ATCTACACGTAAGGAGTCGTCGGCAGCGTCAGATGTGTATAAGAGACAGAACTGGTACAGCGCAACACCTTCCTGGATCTTATGGAGGCCTTTCGTGACTTCAATTACCTTGCCGACATGGCCGGAACGTGCCATGTAGTCCTTACCCGCAGGGTAGAAGGTTGACGGACGGTAGACAGTGACGTTGGGGCCGTATTTGGCGACGACAGGGAAGCCGAAATAGTGGTCCATATGCTCATGCGTTGAGATAAAGGCAGCTATCTCGCCGTTAGCAAGCATTTTGTCGATGCCTTCGCGCTTGAAGCATTGATCCATCCACATGTAGTTCCAGCCGCAGTCAAACAGGTACTTTGTCTTCTTGCCGTCCAGAGCTTCGATTTCAACGAGGCAAGAGTAGCCGCCTGCGTTGTCTGCATGTTCACTCAGTTCACGAGTGATTTCCCAGGCTTTTTCCAGATTCTTCGGAAGATACGGTCCGATATTTTTCATACCGTCTTCATAAGTCCCTTTGCCGGGACCCTTACCGTTGCCGAAAGGTGCCCAGTTATAGGTGTACTGGTCAACCAACAAACCGCCGGAAGCCGTGACGTCCTGCATAAAGATGCTGTTGTCAAACCAGCTTGTTTCGGAAATGTTGGTGATCTTGACGGATTTGCACAAGCCAATGTCTGCTGTTCCGCGTTTAATGTCAGGAAGAAAGGCCGTGCGGGCGGGTGAGTAAGAATAGGCACCCATTGCACCGAGAGTACCAACACCGGCACCAAGTGCTAAACCTTGTACGAAATTACGTCGTTTCATAATTATTCCTTTCTTTTAATCGACTAATGTGAACAGTTTGCTGCAGATCGGGAGAACCCAGACAACGGCGAAGTAGAAGGCAATACCGACTGCGATTCCGCATACCAAGCCCGGTATCATATCTGTGCGCCAAACAGCACGTTCTTCAACTTCTTTTTCTGCGGCTTCGACTTCTTCGGCTGTACGCATTGTCAGTTTCCAGCCTGGCCATCCGTCCATGAACCACCAGTTAATCAGCCAAATGTCGATTAACCAAATCATCGGGATCATCGGGAACTGCTGCGGATGAGAGAATCCCTTCTGAGTTCCGAGGAAGAAGTGACCATACTTGTAATACAAGCAGTAGATCGCAACGCCGCCCAGAAGAACGATGGTTGATCTGATTAAGACATTAACCGGAGTGCTGAACTTGCGGGGCCAATTGCCGCAGTAGAACTGCAGGAAGAGGGCCGGAACGAGGAAGAAGATGGCGGTTTCGCCGACATGCAGCCAGCGCCAGTCAGGAGCTGCGTCGCGTCTGTGACCGCGAATTGCTTCGCCCCATGTTAATTCCTGCATGTACCAGAAGAAGAAGCACAGTGCCCAGGAAATCACAATAATGCCGAAGAAAACAGCCAGTCGGCGGAGCCACGGAGTCTTAATCATTGTGAACGGGTAGCGTTCCCAGATACCTTCCATGAACCACACCACAACGGTACAGCACATAATCCAAGCAACATGGAAGTTGGCGGACACGGTCTGTGCGAACTCTTCCCAGTACGGAGGAGCAATGGAAGTGAAGTACTGCCACGGATAGTAGAGGATGCCCATATGGTTGTGCATCGTCATAAAGTAAATGACGAAGCTCAGGCAGAAAGTGCCAAGCCAGATAGAGAAACCTTTTGCCGGCTGCGCTAAATTTTCCCACGGACGGCCTTCAAGAGCGACGACCCATGCAGGAGAGATCCAGGAGGCAATGACGGCGAACATCATGCAGGCCTGAGCGGCATACTCGGTTGCGTAGAACTCTGTCAAACCTTTCAGCTTAAGAAGCTGCTGAGGGTTGAAGTAGGCAAAGGCGGTGTTGCCGAGAACGGACTGGAAAAATCCGTGAATCATCATAATCATGATGCCTACTGATATTAGGGCCAGCACCAAACCTTTTTGGAGCGGATGTGCCGTTTCCAGCCATTTCCGTTTGAAAGGCCAAAAATCAAAGATGTAGGCCATCCAAATCAGGATAATCAACCACCAACGGCAATAGTTATACCCGACGTACGGAGTGTAGAAACGCATAACACCGCGCGGATCTTGGAAGACCCACCAGGTGATGGCAAATAAGATCAGAGTAAAGATGAGGTTGGCGATAGGAGCGATGGGACCTGACCATCGCTTAACCAGCTTTCGCTGCTCAAGATACGGTAGTGGATTTGTCATCTAAATTCCCCTTAGTTATTTATGTTCGTACTGAACGGGGCTGGTCAGGTCATCTCGAACTAAATCGCGAAAACAGCAAAATTCGCAGAAGTGGTTATCTAAGAGTGAATGGGCCTAAAAGAGCCTCGATAAAAGTACTAGCTCAGTCTAGGTATATTTTTATCGTGGCTATATCGGCGAAATTACTCAGGGGAAAATACGGGGGTATGATTAAAATTGATCACTCATAGACCCGAGGGGATATTTTTTATTTGTTCGAAAGTTCCTCTAAAGCCTACAGTACCAAGCTCACATTTGTAAGAATTTTGTCTTTAGCAGTGTTGTTAAAAACTGATGTGAATGCGTTTTTTTATAAAAGAAATTATCGAAACCCCTGCTAGGTAAAAAATAAATTTCTTTACGTATACATGTCCTCCCTG
Source organism: uncultured Sutterella sp. (assembly GCA_900554375.1). Classification (GTDB taxonomy): domain Bacteria; phylum Pseudomonadota; class Gammaproteobacteria; order Burkholderiales; family Burkholderiaceae_F; genus Parasutterella. The sequence continues at coordinate 1,881 of USHK01000151.1, read as the reverse complement.
CTAAACTTAACAATTAGCTTTGGAGAACGAAAAGCCCTGGCGCTGAAGCCTTTCCCCCTATATCAAGAAATCATTAACGAAATTACCCGCCACGGGAGATTCCTAATCTCAAATTCCTTACTGATTACTCCTGACAATTGTTTTCAATAACCTCCATTTGTTAATGGATAGGGAATATTCTTACAAAAAATCAATAACAACGGGGTAAAACAAAAGCCGCTAAGGAATGAGCGGCTTTCGAAGAGAAGTTTTGGTTTTGCAAACTAACGCTGTTTCATGACGTACTTTCTCCATAATTGGATAAGAAGTGCGCAGGAAAAGGGAACCAGAGCAGCAAGGATACCAACAACCAAAATTAAAGAAAGATTGTTCTTGATGAAAGGGATATTGCCGAATAAGTAACCGGCCAAAACAATGCCGCCGACCCAAACAACCGCTCCTCCCCCGCTGTAGAGTTCAAAACGAAGGGGATTCATTTTAGCCGCACCTGCAACTAATGGAGCAAATGAACGAACAATAGGTACAAAACGGGCTAGGACAATAGTTTTGCCGCCGTGCTTCTCGTAAAAATCGTGGGTTTTCCTTAAAGCATCTTGATCAATCCAGCTGATTGAGCCATCGTAGATCTTATTGCCAAGCCAATTGCCGATGTAAAAATTCGTTGTATTTCCTAGGATAGCTCCTAGAGAAATAATGACGATGAGGAGCCAAGGATTCAAAGCTCCTGCTGCAGCCGCCGCACCGGCAATAAAAAGGAGAGAGTCCCCCGGGAGGAAGGCGCAAATTACGATTCCGGTTTCACCGTAGAAAATCATGAAGAGCACAAGATAAACCCACCATCCGTAGGTTTGTGCAATGTACATGATGAAGTGATCTGCATTACGGAACAGCTCTAAAGTAAGTGTTAAAAAGTCCATTTTCTTTTTGTGTAGTCAATGGATCGAAATTGTAGCTGAATTGCTGAAAAGGACCTTGTAGAAAACGACCTGAGCACAGTGTATTTCCTAATTACTTCGTGTCCGGATGCTGTTTCCACTTTTTGACAATGTAACCGATCACAAAAGGAGCCAGTCCCAGAACGATCCCGCCGATAAGAATGAGAGAAAGGTTATTCTTAATGAAGGGAATATTTCCAAAAAGGTGACCGGCGGCAAGAATAATTCCCGCCCAAAGAACGGCACCGACCGTTCCGCTAGCTTCAAAATTCAGTCGGTTCATTTTTGCTGCACCGGCCACTAGCGGAGCAAAGGAGCGAATAATCGGAACAAAACGAGCTAAGACAATAGTGAGTTTTCCGTGTTTGGCAAAAAATGACTGCGTTTTTGCCATTTGCTGCTGGTCAATCCATTTAATGGAGCCGTCGTATATCTTGTTGCCGAGAAAGTAACCTATCCCGTATGCAATGGTGTTTCCGAAACAAGCGCCAAGCGCTATTGCAAAAAAAGCTCCTAACGGGTCGAGGATGCCGGCAGCGCTTGCGGCACCCGAGACAAAGATAAGCGAGTCTCCTGGCAAGAGGGCACAAATCACAAGTCCGGTTTCTAAAAAGTACACCGTAAAGAGAAATAAATACACATAGATGCCGTACTCCGCAGACATGTGTGCGATGAATTGGTCGCTGTTGCGGAACATTTCTAAGAATGCGCTAAAAAAGTTCATTGTTATCCTCGAAAGCCGCATTCGATTGTAGAAAAGGCTTAAGGCCAAATAGATTGATGATGCTCAAAGTAGTCTGAAGAGCGGCGGAACTTATTCTTGCAGGCTTCAGCTGAGTGCGATAAGGTTAGAAGACATGCACTTTTCGTGGTGAGACGAATTTCATGGAAGAAACACTGTCTCTTATACACATCTGACGCTGCCGACGACTCCTTACGTGTAGAT
>USHK01000150.1 GCA_900554375.1 uncultured Sutterella sp. | reverse complement strand
GAGATTCATGAGCGTCTCGTGGGCTCGGAGATGTGTATAAGAGACAGGCCCGATATGTTTCGGTTGATCTGCTGATCATGGACGAGATCGGTGCATTTAGAGGGATTTCCGAGAGAGAAAAAGACTATCTCTTTGAAGTCATCAATGCGCGGTATGAACAAATGAAACCGATGATTGCCGTTTCAAATCTAAGGCTTTCCGGTGCAGATTCCATTGAAGTCTACCTCGAAGAACGATCTTTTGACAGGTTATGTGAACAGGCCCGTTTAGTGGTCTTTGACTGGGAAAGCTTTCGGAGGAAATCGTTATGCTAAAGCTACTGCAAAAAATAGCTGGGAGCCCCGAATCGGGACTCCTTGCGTCAAGTTTCAACACAGCTGACGGTTATGAAAACCAACTGTCAGCGACCGCCGAGATGATTAACACGAGCAGCGCCAAAGGCACCGCAGCTTTAACTTTGAAGGTAAAGCCCTCTCGGTTTTCTTGTGTTATTATCTCTACGGAAGCCAGCGAAGGTATTGGGATCTTCATCGCTTTCACTCCATTGAGTGAGTCCGGCTCAACTGTTACCCGCAGTTGGGCCGTTGCCGTTTTACGGGGTCAGAATGATCGCCCGTACCGCCTTTTATCCCCTTTCGGTAATTCCCGGCAAGAATTCGTTACCGGCAACGTTTCGGTCTGCCAAACAGAAAGTCAAGAGTCACTTGGATTTGAGCGAGGAAGCCAGGTAGGTCCGCGGCTCCGCACGGGGGATTTTACCCGAATCTGGGAATACTCTTATGTAACAAAAAAAATGCCGGAACAAAACAACCGTCCCGGCATTAGGCGTTACTCTCTAATTAAAAATAATAGCGCCGCCGCTCCAATTACCACTAAAGAAACAGAGCCTTCAAAGTTGACAACGAAGTCAGCTCTGACGGATAATTCCCTCAACACGATAAGGAGTAGCAATAGTCGTTCTGTGTTTAGTTTCACGACTAATCTCCTTGTTCAAGGGCTCGGCGCTTGGCCAAGGCGCATCGAGCCCTGTGTTTTTCTTCCCTTAAGAAACTTAGAAGATTTCGTCTCAAAAGGGCCCTCTGCTTCCCCTCCGGGAAGCATTTTCATTCGAAAAACAAAGGCGTTTAATCCTACACGCTTTTTCACAGAGAACAACAATCCACCTTCAACCAAGAAGGTATCTGTTTCGGCAATGATTTAAATAGACCTCGTCAGAGGTTATCGCTTGTAAAAGGCACTGCGACTGAATAATTCGGAGTAGAGAAAATGAAAAAAATTTCAATCATGAATCAAAAAGGCGGTGTAGGCAAAAGTATGGTAGCCAGCCAATTTGCCTTTTATTGCGCTCTTAAACTCAATCTTCGCGTTCTCTTTGTGGACTTAGACCAGCAAGGGAATTCGACCAAAGTTTTACGCTCCAGCGGCTTGGCAAAACAATCCGCCAAGACTGCCGGCCAGTTGATTTACAACGGTGGAACAATTCCTGAAAAAGACGAGTTCCTCATTGTCGGAGCTGATCCGTTATTAGCCCATTTGGAATCGGAAGGTAAGGCAAGTTATAACAAATTCATTAAACATTTTTATCTCACGCTGAACGAAATAAAGGAAGATTTCGACGTTTGTATTTTTGATACCAGTCCTACTCCGGATGTTCGGGCCGTCTGCGCCTTAGCTTTATCAGATTACGCCATCAGTCCAATAGAACTTAATCAAGAAGCATTGGACGGAGTACAGGCCTTGTACAAAGATATTGAAAAAGTACAGGCGATCAACCCCGAGCTCAATTTTTTAGGTTTGTTGCCTAATCGCGTAGTGAGCAATCCGTTTCAGAAAGAAAACTTACGAGATTTGGTTTTGGCATACGGCAAGATCTTGCTTAAAGGCTCCGACGGCAAAGCCGTCTGTATTCCCTCCCGTTCCGCAATTTCCGAGGCGCAGGCTCAAGGGCGTCCGGTCTGGACAGGAGATAAAAGCACTGCCGAAAAAGTTTGGCGCGAAATACGGCGCGTTTTTGAGGCCTTGGCACAAGCTATGCGTCTGGAATCAAGAGTTGTAGAGATTATTAAGGAGGAGTAAATGGCTTTAGATTTATCAGGACTATCCGGGTTAACGGAAAGTTTCGCTGACGGAAAACCAGTCAGAAAAATTCTCGATATTGATATTTCATTGATTTCTCCTGATCCTTTGCAGCCGCGAAAAGAGTTTAACGAAGACAAGTTGCAGGATCTGGCTGCAAGTATCGGAGAATATGGTCTTATTCAGCCGATTGTGGTTAGGAAACAAGGCGAAGGTTACGTCATCGTGGCCGGTGAAAGACGGTATCGAGCCTGCCAAATTCTCGGCAAGGAATCTGTCAGCTGTATCTTGCAAGAAAAGGAAGATCCATTGGCACTTTCCTATATTCAAATTTCAGAAAATATCAAGCGGGAGAACCTTTCGGTCTCTGAGCTCGCTGAGTCTATTTGTTTGTTAATTCAAAATGGAGAACTTCAATCTTCAATAGCTCAAAAACTCGGACTTTCAAAGTCTTTAATCTCGGAATATGCTTCATGGAAGGATGCTCCTGAATTCCTGAAAATCGCGGTTAAGGAAAAGAGAATAGAAAGTATTCAGGCCGTAGCTGAGCTTTTTAGGAAATGGAAGAAAACCCCGGTTCCGGTTGAAGACTATGTTAGGTCTGCTGAAAAAATTACTCGTAAACAAGCGGAAAGATTTGAACCTTCGGAAGAAGTAGCAAAAAAAATCACAGAAGAAGAGACGGAAAATAGTTTCACCGGTGAAACTTCTACAAAACCTAATGAAGAAAATTTTAATGATCCGATCGCACAGAAGGACTTTCTTGAAACCGAAGAGTCTTTGTCTCACGAACAAAACGAAGAAATAAAAGAGGGACAAGGCGAATTTTTAGATAAGGAGACTATTGCAGAAGAGTCTCATGCTGAGAACGAGGAGTTATTCCCGGGGGCAAAGATTGATGACTCTTGCTACCAACCGCTGGAAGATCAAAATGAGATAGGCAACGAGCAAGAAGAGAATGCAGAGGAAGCATTTAAAGAAAGCCCTAGTGATGACTCTTTTGATGATGTTGATGCATCCGTAGAAAGTTTCCCGGACGAAGAAGAGAAAGAGCAGCTCTATAAAAAACCGATAATTTTTTGTCTTGTTGACGGAAGGGAATGTGAACTTCTTTATAAACGAAAAGCTTCAGACGGTATTGTCTGTGTAAAATTTGAAGACGGATCAGAGCAAGAGGTAATTGCAGAGAAAGTACAACTTAATCGTATTTGTGAATCTTAACCCTCCATAGTTAATAGAGATACCCTCCCTTTGGTTGCCTCGGAATTTTTCCGAGGTATTTTTTTATTTTTCGACTGACTCGTCTTGTCTCCCTACATAGGCATTCAAAGCAAAGTTTGGAAGCCAAACAACCCTTGAGTTCCAAGGCACCATCGCGGGCGTTTCACATGATGATAAATTAAACACCCAAAAAGTTAATGAGCTTTATGACAATGTCGCCTCTCTTAGAGACGTGACAATCCTGAGCCACAATTTGGAGGGCGAAGGTAAAGCTGTAGAAATCGGCGAAAACGGCGTCAAGCACTCAGCCGGCTTCAAAGGCATCAACGAAGCTGCCTCTATTAGCGTTAAAGACGGCAAGACTCTTGAACTTGTCGGCGAAAAAGGCGAAAACACAAACTTCGTCATGACAGCGGTGAATACCGTTGTTGACGGACTTTCCAAGCTCGTATTCGGCTCCAAGGGTTTAAACGAAACTTATTCCGGAAAAGCAGCTGAAGTGCAGCTTACGGAAACAAACGCTTCCCTGCTCGCTGCTGCCGGTATGTATGAAGTCCAAAAAGTTTCCGGCTCAGGATCGGTGGAAGTTGACCAAGGCGCAAAACTTACCGTAAACGGCGCAGAACATAGCGGTGATCTGAATGTTGAAGGGAACCTAAGTGTTAAAGGAGACGCAAACTTTGGTCATGCACAGTTAGCGTCTGGTTCCGTTTTGGATAACTCCTCTGCCCTCCACTTTGCCTCTATTGCAGAGACGAACGGTGCTGTTTATAACCAGACCGGAGGGTCTATTCAGTCCGATTCTGGCTGGTTTGAAAACGCCACACTGAATATCAGCGGCGGCCGCGTAGATGGTTCACTGATCAAAGATTCGGAAGGTAATGCTGCCGGTCTGGGGAACAATACAATCAATATCAGCGGCTCCGGCAAAAACCCGATTATCGTCACGACTGATCCGGCTGAAAGTAAAAGAGGATGGAAGGACCATTTGACGGTTGTCTACGCTCCTGAGTTAACAAGCGAAACACAAGTCAATGTTTTTGAAGGCGGTGTACTGCAAGCGGACAAATTAAGTTTTGACGGCACAACTGAAAATTCCGTTGTTCTTGCGGGCGGCGCACTTGAAACCAAGCTCGATCAAGTATTCAACGATGTAAAACGTGATTTGCTCACAATCGACGGAACAGACTCCAGCGGACAAATTGGGGTTCCGACGCACGTACTCTCTCTCTTATACAC
>USHK01000149.1 GCA_900554375.1 uncultured Sutterella sp. | reverse complement strand
GGTAATTGCCGACCACATTCGCGCATGTACCTTCATCATTGCTGACGGCGTGGTTCCAGGCAATGAAGGACGGAGCTACGTTCTTCGTCGTATCGCTCGCCGCGGAATGCGTCACGGTTTCAAGCTGGGCGCCCGGAAGCTTTTCTTCAGCAACCTGGTTAAAGCCGTTGCGAAAGAAATGGGAGACCAGTACCCTGAAATCCGCAATCCGCATATTCAGGAAGTTCTGCGTCAGGAAGAAGTTCGCTTTTCTCAGACTCTGTCTAAGGGTTTGGATATTCTTAATGAAGCCTTGGCTTCCGGCACCAAGATTCTGGGCGGTGATGTTGCCTTTAAACTGCACGACACCTACGGCTTCCCGGTTGACCTTACCGCTGATGTCTGCCGAGAAAAGAACGTTTCCGTTGATTTTGAAGGCTTTGATGCCTTGATGGAAAAGCAGCGTGAACAGGCTCGCGCTAAAGGCAAATTCAAGATGGCTCAAGGTCTTGAATATGAAGGCAAGCCGACTGAATTCCTGGGGTACGACACGCTCACGGTTCAAGCTTGCCGCGTCGAAGCTATCTACAAAGACGGCGAAGCCGTCAAGGGCGCTGAAGCCGGTGATGAAGTCGTTGTTGTATTTGACCGTACTCCGTTCTACGCTGAAAGCGGCGGTCAGATGGGAGACAAAGGCACCTTCAAGAATAAGACAACCATTCTTAAGGTTGACGACACATTCAAAATTAAGGCTGATGTCTTCGGTCATATGTGCTATGTCGCCGAAGGAGAAGTCAAGGTCGGCGATCTCTTCAGCGCTCAGGTTGACGAAGACAACCGCGAAGCGACCGCTCGCAACCACTCCGTGACGCACTTGATGCACAAGGCACTCAGAGAAGTACTCGGTGCTCATGTTCAGCAGCGCGGCTCTATGGTTAACGGGGACAGGACTCGCTTCGACTTTGTCCATACCTCTCCGATGACTCGTGAACAAATCAGGGAAGTCGAAGACATTGTGAACAAAGAAATTCTTCGCAATGCCCCGACTCAGACTAGAGTCATGCCGATCGACGAGGCCAAGAAGACCAATGCCGTCATGCTGTTCGGAGAAAAATACGGTGAAAATGTTCGTGTTCTGAACATCGGCTCCAGCTGCGAACTCTGCGGTGGTACACATGTTCAGAGAACCGGCGACATCGGGATGTTCAAGATCATTTCCGAATCCGGTATTTCCGCCGGCGTTCGTCGTGTCGAAGCTGTGACCGGTATGGCCGCTCTTCACTACGCTCAGAACCAGGAAGAGATCATTCATGAAGTGGCTGAAGAGCTCAAAGCTCCTGCTATCGAGGTTGTCTCAAAGGTTGTGGATACTGTTGAACACTTGAAGCGTACTGAAAAAGATTTGAGCGCCTTGAAGGTCAAGTTTGCACAGGCCGGAGCAGCCCATGTTGCATCGCAGGCCCAGGATATTAACGGCGTCAAGGTTCTTGTGACCGAGATGAAAGGCATCGAAACCAAGGAAATGCGTAATTCCGTGGACGGCCTTAAAGATCAGCTCAAGAACGGCGTGATCGTTCTGATTAAGTCTGAAGACGGAAAAGCCAGTGCGGCCGTTGGGGTTACAAAAGACCTTGTCGGCAAGATTAAAGCCGGCGACGTTATGAAGTTTGTTGCCGAACAGCTTGGCGGTAAGGGCGGCGGACGTCCTGACTTCGCTCAGGGCGGCGGCGCAGCGCCTGCCGATATGAATGCTCTGCTCAGTAAGGTCAGAACTTTCATCACTGAAAAGCTTGCCTAATCAGCTTGTCTGAACGGAACTAAACCGTTGCGAAACCTCCGGAAAAAATTCGGAGGTTTCTTTTTAGGCTTGGATAAAAAAGAAAGGGCTCGCGCATGCGAGCCCTCATCGGATGTGAGATCCGATTAGTCCGGATATCCTTCAGGATTCATCTGCTGCCAGCGCCAAGTGTCTTCGCACATCTTTTCGATGCCGCGTTTTGCAGTCCAGCCGAGGAGCTTCTTAGCGAGTTCTGGATTGGTCCAATAGGCTGCTTTATCGCCCGCACGTCGAGGGCAGATTTCATAGGGAATATGTTTTCCGCTGGCCTTCTCAAACGCTTTAACGAGCTCTAAAACGGTAGTGTTGCCTCCGGTGCCGAGGTTAACAGTCAGCAGCTGAGGTTTTCCGTCCAGGACCCTCAGCGCGTCTAGATGTCCCTCGACAAGATCCTGAACATGAATGTAGTCGCGGGCGCCGGTACCGTCTCGAGTCGGATAGTCGTTTCCAAACACTTTCAGAGATGCGCGCCTGCCGACGGCGACTTGAGAAATGAAGGGCATCAGGTTGTTTGGGATGCCGTTCGGATCTTCTCCGATCAGACCGGATTCATGAGCACCGACCGGGTTAAAGTAACGCAAGATAGCGATCGACCAATCAGGTTCGGCTTTGAAGGTTTTGCGCAGAACTTCTTCAATCATCCATTTGCTCAGACCGTAGTTGTTGATCGGAGCAAGCGGCGTGTTTTCGTCAAATTCGTCGTAGCCGGGGTCGCCGTAAACCGTTGCGGATGAAGAAAAGACAAACTCTTTGACGCCGAACTTTTTCATGACGCGAAGCAGGACGATGGTACCCTCGACGTTATAAGAGAAGTAGAGGAGGGGATCAGCTTCGGACTCACCGACGGCTTTGCGGCCCGCAAAGTTAATCACAGCATCAATTGGGAAGTCTGTGAAAAGTTTTTCCAGAGCTTTTTCGTCGCGGATGTCTCCTCGAACCAGCGTCGGACGTTTTCCGGTGATCGTCTGAATGCGGTCTACGACAGCAGGTTTGGAGTTGCTGAAGTTATCGAAAATAATCGGCTCCATGCCGGCTTCGATCAGACGCACCACCATGTGAGAGCCGATGTAGCCGGTACCGCCGGTAACAAGAATATGTTTTTTCATGGTCCGCAAAAAAACAAAATTGGCGCTCCGCCCGAAGGCGGATGCCAAGCAATCATCGAATAGAACTAAAAATTACTTATCAAGCGCGTCGAAAATGCGACGGCTGACTTCATTGACGTCGCCGACCCCGTCGATCTTGATGTATTTAGTCTTGCTGTCGCCCTTAGCAGCCAGGTTTTGATAGAAACCGACAAGGGCTTCAGTCTGAGTGTGGTAGACCTCAAGACGTTTTTTAACAGTCTCTTCTTTGTCGTCCGGACGCTGAATCAAGGGTTCCCCGGTCACGTCATCAACGCCCTCTACTTTGGGAGGATTGAACTTAACGTGATAGGTACGACCGGAAGCAACGTGAACTCTGCGGCCGCTCATACGTTCAAGAATGACTTCGTCGGGGACGGAGATTTCTACGACGTCGTCGATAGGAATACCGGCTTTAACTAAAGCTTCGGCTTGAGGAATTGTGCGAGGGAAGCCGTCAAAGAGGAAACCGTTTTTGCAGTCCGGTTTTTCCAGTCTTTCTTTGACCAGGCCGATGATGATGTCATCGCTGACCAGTTCACCTGCATCCATAATCTTCTTGGCAGCTAAACCGAGAGGAGTCCCGGCCTTCACTGCAGCTCTGAGCATGTCACCCGTGGAAATCTGAGGGATTCCGTAATGTTCACAAATACGGGCTGCTTGTGTACCTTTACCGGCACCGGGAGCTCCGAGAAGAATTAAGCGCATGAATGGCTCCTTTAATAATTGAGAATGTAAGTTTAAATTTTGTGCCTTATTGTCTGTAATTTCAAGCTGTCCGAATGGATGAAAACCCAGCAACCGCTTGATATTCAGCAACAAAACTAAAGTTATTTTTTCTGTAAATAAGCACGAACGGCTTCAAGGTCGGAAAGAGTGTCCACGCCGGGCGGAATTTCTTCCTCGAAGATGTCAACAGCAATCTTGTAGCCGTTGTACAGTGCACGCAGCTGCTCGAGACTTTCCCAGCTTTCCAGGTCAGACTTCGGAAGTTTGGGATATGCCTTCAGGAAAGCGCAGCGGTAGCTGTAAATGCCGACATGACGAAGACCCAGATGTTCCGGCAATACATTTTTGTTTTTTGCAAAGCCGTCGCGATCCCAAGGAATCGGTGCTCTGCTGAAGTACAAGGCAGAACAGTTCTTATCGGTCACAACTTTGACAACGTTGGGATTAAAGAATTCTTCGGCAGAATGAATGCGAATGGCTGCAGTGCCCATGCTGCAGTCGGAGCGCTGCATGAGGAGTTCGGCCACGTTTTTGATGACCTTCGGCGGGATTAAGGGCTCGTCGCCTTGAACATTCACGATGATTTCATCGGCGGGAATCTTGCAGAGTTCGGCTGCTTCACAGAGGCGGTCTGTTCCGCAGGAATGGTCTTTGCGTGTCAGACATGCTTCGATGCCGTGTTCTTCGCAAGCTTTCAGAATCAGTTCATCGTCGACTGCACAAATGACGCGGGAGGCGCCGCTTTTTAGGGCTTGCTCGGCTACGCGGACGATCATCGGTTTGCCGCAGATGTCGGCAATGGGTTTATTGGGTAGTCGGGTACTGGCCAAACGGGCCGGAATAATAACGGTAAAGCCTGTCTCTTATACACATCTCCGAGCCCACGAGACGCTCATGAATCTCG
>USHK01000148.1 GCA_900554375.1 uncultured Sutterella sp. | reverse complement strand
GAGACAGGTACTGACGTTAGCCGCCTCCGCGATTTCGTTCATGCTTGCCGCATGAAAGCCTTTATCTAAAAAAATGGCTTCCGCGGCACGCAGGATTCGGTCGCGCTTTTCACTGCGCTTTTCTTCCTTCCGCTCTTCAAGTATGGCTTCTCGGGTTTTAAGCATTTCCGCCTCCGCTCGAGACCGGAATCGACTGAGCCGAAGCATCGGTTGCCGGAGTAACCGCTTGAGCTGCAGCCTGAGTTTCGGGCTCAACAACAGAACCGCCGCCGAGAACCTTATAGAGCATGACTCCGCTGGAAAGGCGATTGCTTTCCGCAGAGATGTAATTCGTCTGGGCGGCAACCATTTGTCTTTGGCTCTCCAATACGGTCAGGAACCCGTCAAGACCGTTCTTATAGCGGCTCTGAGACAGGCGATAAGCCGTTTCCGTTGCGTTGACCAAGTCTTTCAAGGCCGCGCACTGGCGGTTGACCGTACCGACCGTAGCTAGAGCGTCACTTACTTCTGCGAAGGCATTCTGCACAGTCTTCTCATAGGTTGCGACCATGATCTTTTGCTGTGCTTCCGCCTGACGCAGCGTCGAAAGGTTCGCTCCGCCGGTGAAAATCGGCAGCGACACGGACGGTGCAAAGGTCCAAAGTCCGGTACCGGCATCAAACAAATCACTTAAATGACGGGAAGATGAACCGATGCCTGCCGTCAAAGAGATACGCGGGAAGAAGTTAGCGCGGGCCGCTCCGATGTTTGCATTGGCTGACATCAGATTGTGTTCGGCTGCCTTAATGTCTGGGCGATTGAGCAGAATGTCACTGCTTAAACCGGCGGGTGCAATCGCGCCGTAGTTCGTCGCTTCTTCGAGGTTATTCGGTTCGAGATCCGCGGGAACTTGAGAGCCGACCACAAGGTTCAGAGCATTTTGAGCCTGAGCCAAGCTGCGTTCGTACTGTGCAACGGCAGCCCGAGCCGTCGCTACCGTTGTACGGGCCTGTTCGAGCTCCAGCAGGGAACTTGCGCCCAAGCGGTAGCTGTCGGACATCAGCTTGAAGCTTTCTTCCTGACTTTGAAGCGTAATTCTTTGCAGGCGAAGGAACTCTTTCTGCGCCCCTAAGTTAATCCAAGAAGTAGCGACCTGGGCAATCAGAGCGTTTTGAGCTGCCGCACGATTTTCTTCAGCGGCAAAGAACTGCTGAAGGGCCGCTTCGCTCAGACTTCTGACACGTCCGAAGAGATCCAGCTCCCAAGCTGTAGAAGCCAAATTGGCTTGATAGGTATGCGAAACATATCCGCTCCCGGTTGCGGACATCATGCTCGGTGTTTTACCGGCATTTTCCTGCAAGCCGGCAGCCACGGACGGCATCAGCGCTGATCTCTGAATACCGTAGGCCGCTCTGGCCTTTTCGATATTGAGGATCGCAACTCTAAGATCGCGGTTATTGGCTAATGCCATTTCAACCACTTTCTTTGCCTTCGGATTGGTGATAAAGACCTTCCAATCGGGAAGCGGAGCGGCGGTTGTCATCACATCTTTGTACGCTTCTCCGGTCGGGAAAGCTGCCGCGACCGGCGCAGCAGGCCTTTCATATTTCGGAGCCATCGTGCAGCCGGCACAGACGGCCAGAGAACAGGCAATAACCGTAAGTTTTAATGCCTTCATTTATTTATTCTCCTGCAGGGCTTCCTGCGGTTTTTTCTTTTTAATCTTATCGCCGAACAGCTTAACAATGAGCACATAGAACAGCGGAACAAAGAAGATACAGAGGAAAGTACCTGTCAGCATACCGCCTAATACACCGATACCGATGGCGTTCTGTGCCCCGGATCCGGCGCCCGTTGCCTTAGCAAGCGGAAGCACACCGAGACCGAAGGCCAGAGAGGTCATCATAATCGGACGAATTCTCATGCGGACAGCGTGTGCTGCGGCATGAACGATGGACTCACCCTTCTCGTGCAGCTCTTTTGCGAATTCCACAATCAAAATGGCGTTCTTACTCACCAGACCGATCGTTGTCAGCAAACCGACCTGGAAATACACGTCGTTGTTCATACCAAAGGCGCCTGTCATACCAAGCGCTCCGATCACGCCCAAAGGTACAACTAAGATCACGGCAATCGGAATCGACCAGCTTTCATAGAGAGCAGCCAAACACAGGAACACGATCAAGATGGACAGCGTGTAGAGTGCGCCTGTCTGAGAACCGGCCTGCTGTTCCTGGAAAGAGATACCGTTCCAAGAGATACCGAAACCGTGCGGCAGAGCCTTAGCAATTTCTTCCATCGCCAGCATCGCCTGACCGGTTGTAAAGCCGGCAGCCGGTGCACCTTGAATATTCACAGCGCCTAAGCCGTTGAAACGTTCCAAACGAGAGGAGCCAAACTTCCACTCCGTGGAGCAGAACGCCGAGAACGGAACCATTTCGCCTTTATCGTTGCGCACATACCAGCGATCCAAGTCTTCAGGACGCTGACGGAATTTCTCGTCGCCCTGAACGTAAACCTGTTTAATACGGCCGCGGTCATAGAAGTCGTTGACGTAAGAAGAACCCCAGGCAGTAGACAGCGTGTCGTTAATAGAGGCCACGCTGACGCCTAACGAAGCCGCTTTGGCGAAGTCAATGTGCAGTTGCAGCTGCGGTGCGTCTTCTTCACCGTTCGGACGAACGTTGTAGAGCTGAGGATTGCTGCGGGCTGCTCCCAAAACCTGGTTGCGGGCCGCCATCAAGGCTTCATGACCCTGACCGCTCAAATCCTGAAGATACATATCAAAACCGTCCGCCATACCGAGTTCAGGAACCGGAGGAAGCGCAAAACCGAACACGATAGAATCCTTCCAACTCATTAGAGTCCGGTTAGCACGAGCAGCCACCGCCTGAGCTTTTTGTTCAGGGTTCGGCCGTTCGCTCCAGTCTTTGAGTTTGACGAAGGCCATGGCGGAGTTCTGTCCCATACCGGCCAAGCTGAAGCCCACGACCGTCATCACAGACTGAACAGAATCCTTCTCTTCATTGAGCATGTAGTCCTGCATACGTTTTACAACAGGCAGGATTTGCTCTCTGGTTGAACCTTCCGGCAACTGGATCTGAACCATCAAAGAACCCTGGTCTTCATCGGGCATAAAAGCGGTCGGTACTTTCAGGAATCCAAATACAACACCCGCAATGATCAGGCCGTAAATCACGATGAAGCGCTTCCAGCGGGCGGTCATGTAACCCACAGCGGATGTTGCTGTTTCAGCTCCGCTGTTAAACGTGCGGTTAAACCATCCGAAGAAGCCCTTCTCGGCCTTGTCGTGTTTGATCGGTTTAAGAATCGTTGCACAAAGTGCAGGAGTAAGCGTCAAAGCGACCAGAACAGACAAGCCCATCGCCGCCACAATCGTGACGGAGAACTGACGGTAAATCACGCCGGTTGAGCCGCCGAAGAAAGCCATCGGAACAAACACGGCTGAGAGCACCATGGCGATACCGACCAACGCACCCGTGATTTGGGACATGGATTTCTCGGTCGCATCATGCGGTGAAAGACGCTCTTGGTCCATCACACGTTCGACGTTTTCCACCACCACAATCGCATCGTCCACCAGCAGACCGATGGCCAGCACCATGGCGAACATCGTCAGCATATTGATGGAGTAGCCCATCGCGCCCAAAATACCGAAAGTACCTAAGACGACCACCGGCACGGCAATCGTCGGAATCAGCGTTGCACGGAAGTTCTGCAAGAACAGATACATCACAAGCACAACAAGCACGATCGCTTCGAGCAGTGTGTGGATCACACCCTCAATGGAAATACGCACGAACGGTGTCGTATCGAACGGAATCACGTACTCGTACTTCTCGGGGAAGTATTGAGAAAGCTCTTCCATCTTCTTGTCGACCAAGTCGGAAGTAAGAAGCGCGTTTGCGCCGGACGCCAATTTAATGGCAAGACCGGCCGTCGGCTTGCCGTTAAAGAAGGCCGTCGCTTCGTACATCTTCGGACCTTTTTCAATGCGGGCTACGTCACGTAAGAACACCTGAGAGCCGTTCGCCTGAGTCTTTAAAAAGATGGCTCCGAACTGTTCCGGAGTTTCCAGCAGAGAGCTCGAGGTAATCACCGCGTTAAGAGCTGTACCCTTGGCCGCGGGCAAACCGCCCACCTGGCCGGAAGAAATCTGCACGTTCTGTGTGGAGATCGCCGTCTTAATATCTGCCGGCGTTAGAGAGTACTCGTGAAGCTTTTCAGGATCCAACCAAATGCGCATCGCAAAGGCGGAACCGAAGACTTCGACTTCACCGACACCGTCCACACGACTCAGCGGCTCTTGAATACTAGAAACAAGATAGTCACCGAGCTCTGCTGAAGAGATCGAGCCGTCAGTTGAGGTCAGACCGATCACCTTCAAGAAGCTCGCAGTTGTCTTAATCACCGTGACGCCCAAACGCTGAACCACTTCCGGCAGCGAAGATTGGGCCTGAGACAAGCGGTTCTGCACCTGCACCTGAGCCATATCAGGGTCGGTGCCGGCCGCAAAGGTCAGAGTGATATTGCTGTCTCTTATACACATCTGACGCTGCCGACGACTCCTTACGTGTAG
>USHK01000147.1 GCA_900554375.1 uncultured Sutterella sp. | reverse complement strand
TTATATATTAAATTATTCAGATTCTAATAATATTGAATATTGTCACCGCTCGTCCCTGCTAAATGATAAAGGCAATAGGAATGGGTATTAACTAATTAGATGAGGACAAGCTTGCTTGTCCTCTCAAACTAGAACGTGTACTTAAGACCTACCATCGCACTCAAATCACGATAATGATTCTTCCCTGCCTGAACTCCGGCATTCGTCCAAACCTGCAGGTTCTTACGGAACTTGCTTTCCAAACCAAGTTTGACCTCACCTAAGTTGCTGCCCCCGGTTTGATTAAGCGTTGTTTCATTCAAGCTAACGCCGAATTTTTTACTGTTGTGAATCCAATTGCCTTCAACAAACAACTGAGTGCCGTCCGCATCCGACGTGAGAGATTTTTGATCCAAATTAACAAAGGTTCTTATGCCGAGCCGCGTCGTGACATTATCCTTTCCTTTGAACTTAACCCTCGATCCGCCGTTTTCCGTGAAGCTGTCGGACTTAACTCCGGACCAGATCACTTGAGCCTGAGGCTGGACATACCAAGCTCCTTCACCACCGGAAGCTCGGTTGAAATCCAGGATCTTATAGGTATAGCCGGTCTCTAAAGATGCCGCCAAGCCTCTTGAATGATATTTTTCCGTGCTCTTTGTACCTTTAAGCTTATTTTTGAACCAGTTGTAGGTCACCCATCCGTCTAAATACAAACCTTGGTGATCAGAGCTGTTGGCGTACCAAGTTCCGGTCAAACCGATATTGAGGCCGTCAACGGTTCCCGTTGAGTGTAAGTCTGAAACTTTGCTGCTCGCCTTGGTTCCGCCGTGACCGTAACCGGCAATCCAGCCCAAATTGAATCGATTGCTTCCGTCGGAAGTCCAGGCCGCAACATCTGCACCCAACTGAGTCACGCTGCGCTGCGTACGATTGTGCAGTTGGCCGCTGCTTTCATTCCAAGACGCATAGCCTCCGACTTGGCGAAGCCACATACTCGTTGCTTTTCTTTCTCCGGTGAAGGGATCGGTGTACTGCAGTTCACCGACTCGGTCATGAAGACGAGAGACGAACATGGTCTGCACCAATGCTTCGTTGCCGATATAGGCTCCTGCAACCGGTCGAATTTCTCGAGCGGAAACAGGCTTAACAGGCGGAACGATGACTTTGCCAGGTGTTTTATCTTTCTGATCCTCAGTCAAATAGCTCGACAAATACCAATGCTTGCTGACATTCTCTCCCCTCTTACCTTTTTCAGCCGGTACACATAAGCACCGGACTCCATCGGATCGGCAGCAAAAGCATCATTCGTCGAATCGCCGTCAACGTGAACTATCTCTATTCCTTCGAGTTCAAAGCCGCCCCATTTGTCGTTGTTTCTAAATACGACATTGGTTTTACCGGAAGTACTGCCGTGCACCACTAACATGTCCGTCTTCTGAGTCGCGGGATCTGTATCAACATAAATCACTCCGGGGTTATTCGGGGTACCTCCGATGTAATTACCGTTAACGACAAGCTTTTCACCTGAAATCTTTCCGTCTCTCCCTAAATAAATTTCTCCGGTATTGGTGAGGTTCCCACCGACCAGACCTTGAGCCTCTTTGCTTCCCACATAAAATTCTGACGGTGAAGCTTCCGACTCGCTTTCGACAATGAGTTTTCCGTTATTGACGATATTGTTGCTCTTTACGGCTTTCGAATGAGTAAGAACCAATTCTCCGTTATTGGTAATAGCGCTGGTACCAGCTGCATTGGAGGCTGCCAAAATTAAGCTTGCACCTTTATCGATCTCGGTTTTTCCTCTGTAACTAGATTCGTGAATTAATGCCGTTCGGCCGCTTCGCGCAATAATGCTCCCGTCTTGATGACAAGATCATTCCTCTTTCACCTGATGTCTTCGACGCATGCTGCAAGATAATTTTTGAACCGGAAAAAGACAAAGAAGTTTTAACTCGCCGGCAGAAGTTGATGGACACAAATCCGGTTTGGGAGAATTAATAATTCTTGCCAAGAATCTTCTCACTCAATCAGATTGAAATCGCGATTGCCAAGGTTCCAAAGCCACCAAACTCTTTTCTAGGTTATGAAGCGTCTCTCCAATACAAAAAGGACGAGGTCATTTTTCTTCAATTCCCGCCTAAAGTTCGTCTCAGTTATTGAGAGGCGCCGCATCTAATTTGCGGCCAAAATTGTCGATTTTTTATCTCACAACACATCCGAACAAGACATTTGTGTTCAGAAAACCGCTATTTTCTGAACACAAATATCAAAAAGACCTATAAAATCATACTTGTGTTTAACTTTTAAGCAAAAACTAAACACAAAAACCGATTCTTTCTTCTTTGTACCTAAAAACTTCAAGATGATTGATTTCAATGGACAAGAATGCTTTTGGGTTTGTTAAGGAATTTCGGATCAATACAGTGTGAATTTTCCAAGGTCTCAAAATGATAAGAAAGCCCTTCAATCTTCAAAAACTCCCGTTAGACCAACGTGAGACTCTACCTTGGGGCGATTTCGGCTCACTTAGCTTTTCCTCCCTTCTCAGTCTCTCAAAGCTAGATGGCATGATGCTAGCCTCAGCCAAAGCCGATTTGTTTTGGATATCTTGGCTCATGAAGGAAGCGCAGTTATCGAATGAAATCGAAGGAACTGTGACTACTTTCGAAGAGGTCATGGGAGGAAATGTCGGAATAGTTGCTCCCTTGAAGCGCAGAGACGATATTCAAGAAGTATTGAATTACCACGAAGCTATGAACTATGGGCTGGAAGAAATTAAAAACGGTCGTCCTTTTTCTGTCTCTTTAATCAAATCCCTTCATGCCTTACTTTTGAGAGGTGCCCGCGGGGAGCGTAAGACTCCCGGTGCCTGGAGAACCGTACAAGTCCACATCGGCAAACCAGGATCTTCTTTAGAGCAGACCTCTTACGTTCCTCCGGATCCTTTGTTCATCGAGGAACTCATAGAGAATTGGGAACTTTTTGCTCGAAGAGAAGATCTACATCCGATTATTCAAACCGCTGTGCTTCACGCGCAGTTCGAAATGATCCATCCTTTTTTAGACGGAAATGGAAGAATGGGTAGACTTCTTATAACTTTATTTTTAGCTTCTAAGAAGATCCTTCATACTCCTTGCCTTTACATCAGCGCCTACCTTCAGAGGCATCGAGGAGCCTATTACGCCTCTTTGGCAAAAATCTCAAAAAATAACGATTGGGATACTTGGATTTCATTCTTCTTGAAAGCTGTCGTAGAGCATTCGAAAGCAAACGCATCTCTTCTGATGAAGATGACAGATCTTTACGAGATCTCCAAAACCCAATTTGCAAAAGCCACCAATTCTTCTCTGGCGATGGAGTTGCTTGATTACTTATTTGCTCAACCAATATTTACGGTTCCAAACTTGATTAACCAAACCAAAGTGAAGGCCTCGAAAGCGACTCTTCTACTCGCCGTTCAAAAACTCGAAAAAGCGGGGTTAGTGACAAAAATTAGCGAAGGAAGAGGAAGAAGACCGACCGTTTGGAAATTTGGGGCTCTTGTAGATCTCATACAAGATTGACGTCTGGCACGTTGACCTTTCCGGAAAGCCGTCCAGACCCCTGATGATATCAATGAAAGTTTCGTCCACTGTAAAGAGTTAACGTACCACAAGACCGTCTGAAAAAATGATGTCATCATCTCATATGGAGCCGCAGAACTACGGCTCCATAAAACACCCTCCCTAACGTTCTTGCCACATAACGAGTTGTCGGGCTTCAGTCGAGAAAACAAGCTCGACCTTCCTTATATCTTCGGGAACCTTCTGATCACTGAGAAAGGTTTCCCCCGTGCGTTTATCCGCACCAACATTATGTTCTGACGCATCTTTCAGAGTTTTGA
Organism: uncultured Sutterella sp.; assembly: GCA_900554375.1. Classification (GTDB taxonomy): domain Bacteria; phylum Pseudomonadota; class Gammaproteobacteria; order Burkholderiales; family Burkholderiaceae_F; genus Parasutterella. The sequence continues at coordinate 730 of USHK01000147.1, read as the reverse complement.
TAATACGGAAATCAAATAACCAATCCTGTCTGCCAGCCTTAACTTTCAGTTCTTTTCTTCCATTAGTGCCCCTGTGTTCTTCAACAACTTCTAGCCCGGAAGCCGCAAAATAGACCTGCACATAGGCTCGCACGGTAGCGACATCTTTGATCGGATACTTCTGAAAATCGATCGCTGAGAAAAATCGATTCAGGACAAGAACCACGAACTCGAGAGGACCTTCGCTCAACGCCTCAACAATAGGTCCTCCACCGACCTGCCCCGGAACCCTTCCGTCCAAAAGTTGCTCTGTGTACAGCAGAGCCACGGAGCGTCTAACTTCAAAATTCGGATAATCGAGAAGAAAAGTTTCTCCGGGCTCCGGTGCTTTGATTGTTAAGTAACCAGCTTGAGTAAGCAAAGCGATATCGGACAAAGAGCTTGAAACTCCGAGCAGCTCCGAACGAGAAATTCTCTTTTCTCTTGAAAACTCTTCCGGCCCCTTAACCGCTTGAGTTTTGAGACATTTCAGAAGTGAAGCTGCACCTCCAGTTTCGAACCAATAAGCAAGGAAAGCACTTGAGGGATATGCGAAGAAATTGAGCAGTGACCATGAAGCGAGGACTTTCGTACTTCCTGTTTCTTCAAAACAATATCCGCCGTATTGTGCGACAAGCTGCTTTATGAGGTCTTTCCTGCTTCCTGTCTCTTATACACATCTCCGAGCCCACGAGACGCTCATGAATCTCGT
>USHK01000146.1 GCA_900554375.1 uncultured Sutterella sp. | reverse complement strand
CGAGATTCATGAGCGTCTCGTGGGCTCGGAGATGTGTATAAGAGACAGGTTGAGAGAAACGACAACCTGCTGGCCGAAGCGCTTTAGGCTGGCAATATGGGCTTTGAGGTTAGGAAGACCGTTGATCAGTGCGTCCATATTTTCTTTGCCGATTTCCGGCAGAGGAACTCCGCCGTGCCACTTCAGAGCTCTCAGAGAGGTCACGAGGATCGTAGCGGCCGGCTGAAGATTGTTCATACGGCACTTAATGTCATAGAACTTTTCAGCGCCCAAGTCGCTGCCGAAGCCGGCTTCCGTGATCGCCCAGTCAGCGATGGTCATGGCAGCGCGGGTAGCAGCAACGGAGTTGCAGCCGTGCGCAATATTGGCAAACGGACCGCCGTGAACAAAAGCCGGTACCCCTTCGATGGATTGAACCAAGTTCGGCAGCATGGCATCTTTCAGAAGAGCCATAAGAGCACCGGTTGCGCCTAATTCTTTGCAGGTGTAGGCAGAGCCGTCACGTTTGAGACCGACAACCAGGCGATCCAAGCGGGCGCGCAGATCTTCTTCCCCGTCGGCCAAGCAAATGATGGCCATGAGCTCGGAAGCAGCGGTAATGTCGAAACCGGTTTCGGTCGGGATGCCGTTAGCAGGACCGCCGAGGCCGGTGACGATGTTGCGGAGCATGCGGTCGTTTACGTCAAGGACACGGCGCCAAGTGATTTCTTTCAGATCGACCTGACCCTGATGACGGGCATTGTCAATTAAAGCAGCCAAGAGGTTATTGGCAGCCGTAATGGCATGGAAATCTCCGGTGAAATGCAGGTTAATGGATTCCATCGGAACGACCTGAGAGTACCCGCCGCCGGCTGCGCCGCCCTTCATGCCGAAAGACGGTCCGAGAGAGGGCTCTCTCAGAGCCAGACATGCTTTTTCGCCGAGTTTCTTGAAGGCCTGAGCAACGGCAATAGAAGTTGTTGTCTTTCCGGAGCCTGCAGGCATTCCGGAAGTGGCCGTCACGAGAATGAGTTTGCCCTTTGCGTTAGAGGTGTCCAAAGCAACTTTGGCTTTGTCTCTGCCGTAAGGAATGAACTGGTCGTCAGAAAGACCGTATTCATGCGCGAGTTGATCGATAGGAATAAGCTTAGTTTGCTGTGCAATTTCAATGTCAGTCAGCATGTCTGTCCTTGAAAGAAAGGTGAGAGTCGGAAACTTGGATAAAGTATCTAACCTGTTGGTCGCGTTTTTGGGTGCCTGCGAACAAGGCTCCATTTTAATGGCAGATGCCCGAGGACGTTTTAAAAACAAGATGATGGAAATCCGTATTTTTCCTTAGGACAAATGACTTACCTAAACGGAGATCGTCAAAGAATTTGCCGAAGAATTGCTTGAAGTCTTCTTGCGCTAACTTCTATCGAGAGCATTAGAAAAAGAAAAACCGAAGATTTTTAGGTCTTCGGTTGGAGGAAATACTTTCTAAGTCTTCTTCAGTTTTTCTTTTCTGCACTCGGTGCTTCGGATTTTTCGGCTTCAGCGTTTAAAACCTTAGGATCGTGAGCTGCGCGAGGTACGAATTCAGGATCAAACTTCGGATTGAGCAGGCGTTCTAAGGCGATACGAGCACCGCGTGAATACTGGTAGTGGATTTTGCCGACTTGGAATTCCGAGGCGATTGTATGGCGCTGAGAATCCAGTTTTTCAGGCATAGGCTCGGAAGCCTTGGGACCGTAAAGTTTGAACATCAGCAGAGCAGAAACGGCGTCTGAGACTTCTTTCGGGTTCTCGGGATTTCTTTCGAGTTGGGATTCGATCACATTCCAATATTCATCGAAGTCGGGTCTAAAGCTCTTGTGCAGCAGCTTGGTACGTAAGGCTTCTATCAGCTCTTCATTGGGCTCGCCTTCCATTTTCAGTGTGCTGTTGCGGACGCCTTCTAAAAAGAGGGCTACGGAGAAGGGGATGTACTGTTTTTGAAATTCAGCGAGGCGTTTTTTTCTTCCGATAAACCAAGGAATATAGAAATCCGTCGCTTTTCTCAATGTTTTGAAATTTTCTTTGTAATAAAACTGAAAAACCTTATTAAGTCCCTCAATTTTGGCTTTAAGATCTGCGGACTGAGCCATGTTGTACTGTCGGTTTGTTAGAAAGATTTACATAATCTACACGATCTAAGGAACGTTTTGTCTTTTAGTGCCTACCTTTGGACGCTATTTACGAGCGCATTAATCTCTTCCACCGTTTTACCCGGCGGAAGCGAGGCACTGGTCGTTTTCGGAATGCACGAATTTCAGGCGCATTTGTGGGGCGTTGTCTTTGTCGCGACCGCCGGAAATACATTAGGTGCCTTGATCACCTATGGGATGGGAAGGCTCATTCCGAATAAGAAGCAAGAAGTCAGAAGTCTGGATCTGCTAAAAAAATACGGACCGATGACACTGCTTTTTTCTTGGGTTCCGATCGTTGGCGACGGCTTTTGCCTCGGCGCCGGCTGGCTGAGGGTTAACTTTTGGCTTTCTTTTGTGCTGATTCTCGTCGGTAAATTCGCTCGCTATTTAGTTTTAGCTGCGGTTTCTCTGCATATATTTTCTTAGGCTGGGCGATCCTGAAAGAAGACCGTCAATTCTTTAGTCTCAGTGAAAGCAATCTGCACTCTCGCGTCCTTATACACCTTTCTCTTCTTCTAAAACGGGTCAAATTTTTAGGATATCTCCCTAAAAACTGAAGATTTTTAGGAAGTAACACCCGCCTATATTGAATCTGCGTACTTTCGTAATAGGAGATTTTGGTATGCAGTGTTTGGACGACTTTCGTCTTTCGTTTAAGAGACGGGACTTTTTGCCGCTGATGGTCGGCGGAATGGGAACGAATATTTCGACGGCAAATCTCGTATTGGCAATTGAGAAGCTTGGCGGCATAGCGCATCTTTCGGACGCTATGCTGCCGGATGTTGCAGATCGCGAAATCGGAACACATTTCACAAAAGAAAAGACAATCCGATTCAAGTCAATGATTGAAGAAGCAGACAAGACGGAAGAAAAGTTCAACTTGGAGGCTCTCTCGAGAGTCTCAAAACAATATTTTTCCGATGTGATGGAAAAAGCAACCGGCAAAGGTTTGGTTCTTGTGAACTGCATGGAAAAGCTCACGATGAACGATCCGATTGCCACGCTGAAGGCTCGATTGAATGCCGCGCTGGATGCCGGTGTCGACGGCATTACGATGTCTGCCGGTCTGCACCTGTCAAGTATGAAGCTCATGCAGGATAATCCTCGCTTCAACGATGCCTTGTTTGGCTTAGTGGTTTCTTCAGCTCGAGCATTGAATCTTTTTCTTAAACGAACGGCTTCGATCGGCCGAAAGCTGGATTATGTGGTAGTAGAGGGACCGCTGGCCGGAGGACATTTAGGCTTCGGAGAAGATTGGAAGAACTTCAAGCTGGAAGATATCGTCAAAGATGTCGTCAAACTCGTGAAAGACAGTCAGCTGAATATTCCGGTACTTGGCGCCGGCGGAATATTTTCCGGTAAAGAAGCGGTTGATTTGATGCAAAAGGCCGGTGCCTCAGGCATTCAGGCCGCGACCAGATTTACGATTGCTCAGGAAAGCGGCCTCCCGGAGCCGGTCAAACAGGTGTATATCGACGCCGAGGATGAGGATGTTGAAGTCAACCATGCCTCGCCGACCGGTTACCTGATGAGAATGCTGAAAAATTCTCCCGCATTAACAGCAAATAATCGTCCGAATTGCGAGTCTTATGGCTACATGCTCTCTCACGGAAGCTGTCCGTATCTCAAAGAATGGCTGGAAAAATCGACGGAAAAGACCAAATGCTGCTTGTGTACGAACATGCGCAATTACAAAGTGTGGACGTGCGGTACAAGCGTCAGCAGACTGAAGACCACGACGGTTAAAGGCCAAGACGGTAAGTGGATTTTGCCGACGGCAGAACAAATATTTAACGATTACCGCTTTGCATAGACAAGTAACGTTAGAAAGGACGGTTTTAACTTTTGAGTGCCGTCCTTCCATTGCATAAGTCTTGTTTCAGCCTTGATGGCTAAGCTTTTCCAACAAGACAATTCGCTCAAAACGTTTCGTCGAAAAAATTTCAGCGAACCTCCAATCGCTATAATCCACCGAATGTAATCTAACCGCAGAGAAGTCAATGAAAATTCTTGTCCCTGTAAAAAGGGTGGTCGACGCCAATATCAAGGTCAAGGTCGGACCTGAAGGCATACTCGATGTCGCTAACCTCAAACACTCGATGAACCCGTTCGATGAAATCGCACTTGAACAGGCGGTTCAAATGAAAGAAAAGGGCATTGCCAATGAAGTAATCGCAGTGTCCGTCGGTGATACCAAGTCACAGGAAACGTTACGTACGGCCCTTGCTATGGGTGCCGATAAAGGCGTCCTCATTCAAACGGATAAACCGTTCGAAGCAGAACCTCTGAACGTTGCCAAGCTCATCAGCGCTTATGTCAAACAGGTCAATCCTGATCTGATCATCTGCGGTAAACAGGCCGTGGACAACGACTCGAACCAGGTCGGTCAGATGATTGCTGCTATCTGCGGTTATCCTCAGGCTACGCATGCTTCTGTCTCTTATACACATCTGACGCTG
>USHK01000145.1 GCA_900554375.1 uncultured Sutterella sp. | reverse complement strand
GCTCGGAGATGTGTATAAGAGACAGGAAACTGCACCGGCCACACCTACAACGGCAGGGATAAAAAGTGTTTGCGACAACAGCGCCGTATGAGAAGTCGGACCGCCCTTTTCCGTGACGATGCCGACTAAATCCAGTTCTTCATATTCGGTTAGCCAAATGACATCGGCAATCGAAAGATCATTCGTTACCAAAATCACTTCCGATTGTGCGTTACGCACTTTCTCTTGGATTTTGCGGCGTTCTCCGGTCAGCTCTTCCTGCAGTCTGCGAATAACGTGCACGATATCGTCGCTACGTTCAGCTAAGTAAGCATCCGTCAGGCTATCAAACAGTTTCAGCGTATCTTCCAGATGTTTTTGGAGCGCCCACTCGACATTGATCAACTGGGTCTGGATACGATCCGACACGTCATCAAACATAGTCGAATCGTTAACCAAAAGTTTGAAGACTTCAAGGAAGGTTTTAACTTCTTTAGGCGCTTTTTTAGGGGAGCGGCGAATCATCTGATCGAGCTCTCTGCTGACTGAACTCACCGCCTTCTTGAGCCGGCTGATCTCTTTATCAACATCTTCGGCAGTAACTGAATAGCGAGGTACTTGCAGAGAGGAGGTCTGCATCACCCTGGCGCGTCCAAAACCAATTCCGCTCGACACGCCAACGCCTCTCAATTCCTGCCGTTGAGACACAAGCTTTTCACTCATGCTTAATCCTGTTCTCCGAACTTAGTGTCAAAAAGCTCTTTCAGCTGCTGCAGGGCGGATTCTTCATCGGTTCCGTCCGCGCTAATCTTTAAGACCGTGCCTTTAGAAGCAGCCAGAAGCATGACACCCATAATCGACTTCCCATTCACAACGCGCCCGTCTTTATCAATTTTGATTTCACTCAGAAACTCATTCGCTTTCTGTGTGAGTTTGGCAGCCGGACGAGCATGGAGCCCCAGGCGATTAATAACTTCTACTTCAATAGTTTTCATCGGTGCACTCTCCGGGAATACAAATAACGGGAAGGATCTCCTGCGCCTTGGTTCGAAGTTCTTCGAAACTCAGCGAACGATAGGTAAGCATTTTGAAGAACAGAGGAAAACTCAGAGGAGATACGATCATGCATCGCTTCCCGCTGGTGTATTTCTTTAGAACATTGCACGGCGTCGCGCCCTCAATGTCCAAAAGAATAATCATTTCCTCAGTTTGAACCGAACCCCAAACCTTCTTTAGGTGTTCGAACTGGTCACTTTCCTTGGCGTCGGAATCAATATCCGCTGCTGCGCAGTGATCAATCGGCCCCATGATCTGAGTTGCAGCTTTGAGCATGGCGCTTGCAATCGGCTTGTGGGCTGCCAGAATGATCCCTTTGGGCAAATTCTCCATTCTTCAATCTTCCTTTAAACGATAACGACATTTTATATGGGCCGCTGTTTTACTGAAGCCCAATTAAAGCCTCTCGGGTTTCCTCAATTCCGCATTCCATCTAGAATATTTCTTTCACTCATTGAGGTCACCATGGCGATCGTTACATTTAAGAGCAATGCTGCAGGCGAAATTTATATGTTCCGCGAAACGGCCGAAAAGGTCTTCAAAGTCATCGGAAAGCCTTTAGGCATCCGCGGTGTTCTCACACCTGAAGAGCTGCCGGCTGCCATCGCGGCCCTGAAGACCGAGATGGAAAAAGAAAAGGAATACTTAAAAGCCGTTCGGGAAAGAGAAGATAAACTCTTTAAGGAAGGCAAAGATCTAGACGAGGAAAAGAAACCCTCGATCGAACAACCTGTTTATTTCACTCAGCGAGCCTACCCGCTGCTGGAAATGTTTGAGCTGAGTTTAAAGGAAGACACCCCTGTCGTATGGGGCGTGTAATCCAGCTGAAAACTGCTTGGAGAAGCAGGAAGAGGACGGCACACGCCGCCCTTTTTGTTTTTTGGCTCTTCCGTGTTTAGTGTTTAGGCTCTCCAGAACCCGCGGGTGAAGAGAACGAGGACGGTAAACAGCTCCAAACGGCCGATGACCATTAAGAAGCAGCAGAATAACACTTGGAAATCGGACAGTGAGGTAAAGTTATAAGACGGACCGAGGGTTCCCAACGCGGGGCCCAGATTATTCAGACAGGCCAGCGCCGCGGAGAACGAAGTAAGGCCGTCCAATCCTGAGAGCAGGAAGACGATCGTGCTGATCAGGGCAATCACCGTGTAGAGCATTAAGAACGCCATGACCGAAAAGATAATCTGCTTATCAATGACCTTGTTTCCGATGATCAGCGGTCGAACCATACGCGGATGTAGGATGCGCTTAAATTCCAAGTTGCCCTGTTTCACCAAGGCAATCGCTCGGATCATCTTGAAGCCGCCGCCCGTAGATCCTGCACAGGTTGCAAAACAAGACCCGAATAAAATCATGAGCTGAACAACAAGCGGCCATTCTCCGTAGTTGGTGTTGGCGAAGCCGCCGGTACTGATCACGAAAACCGTATTTGTCACTCCGTAATAAATCGCGTCATAGACGTTCGTATACGTCTTGGAGTAGACCAACATAAAGGACGCAAAAATCGAAATGAGTGCGGCAGTTCCAATCCAGCCGCATGTCTCGACATCTTTCAAGTAAACCTTCAGGGACAGCTTTCTCCATGCAATAAAGTGCATCGAGAAGTTGATACCTCCGATCAATAAAAAAACCACACAGACCCAGTCCACCGCTCTTCCGGGCCAATAGGCAAAACCGGCATCATGGCTGGAATAACCGCCTAAAGACACCGTCGTAAAGGTATGCATGATTGCATCGTCCCAATCCATCCCCGCAAAGTGATAGCAGACAGCACATGCCACGGAAATCGCCAAATAAATGTTGTAGAAAGCCTTTGCTGTATCTGCAATTCGTGGCGTGAGCCGACCTTCTTTCATCGGTCCTGAGCTTTCCGCCCGGAAAATCTGGGAGCCGCCCACGCCCAACAGAGGAAGAACGGCTACCGCCATCACTAGAATTCCGATGCCTCCCATCCATGCGAGGAAGCACCGCCAAAAATTCACGCTGAGCGGCAGGCGGTCCAATCCGGAGAGAATCGTGCCGCAGGTCGTCGTAATGCCCGAAGTTGCCTCAAAGAACGCATGGACAAACGAAATTCCTTCGATATTGACATAAAGAGGAATCGTCGCAGCCAGCGCCAGAAGCACCCAAGCCATGGTTACCAGAAGAAAACCGTCCCGAGGAATCAGTTCTCGTTTGTACCGTCGCGTTAGGAGCCACATCAGCAGCCCGGTAAAAAAAGTAATGCAAAAAGCGATTTCAAAGCCGGCGGAAGCCCCGTCCTTTTTCCATAACGACAATGCCAGCGGAATCAGCATCGACAGAGAAAAGCCGATGATGATCGGTCCCAGAACATTAAGTACGGGGAGCAGCATTAAGCGAAGGACGGGCGGCAGCAGCTGCATCTTAGAAGAACCCTACGGAAGGCGCGAAAAGTTTTTCCACTTCGGAAATTTGGCGCTTATTGCCCATAAACACGATCACTTGGTCACCGTCGAGCACCTCCGGCACCTCGTTGGCCATAAATACTTCCTGAACGCCGCTAACGGTTCGCAGAATGCAGCCGATGGCCGTGCCCTGAGGCATCGCAATCTTATCGACGGTCCGGCCGATCACCTTCGAGTTTTTCGCAGATCCGTGCGCAACGATTTCCATCACTTCTGCGCCTCCTCTGCGAAGCGTATGAGCTGAAAGCACGTCGCCCTGGCGAATATGCCGTAAAAGATCCGACAGTGTTGCTTCTGTGGGAGAGAACGCGATATCAATGCTCGTTCCCTCAACCAAGTCAATATAGTCGGTACGGTTAATCAGTGTGATCGCACGGTGGGCACCGAGTTTCTTTGCCAACAGACAACTCATAATGTTGTCTTCATCGTCGTTGCTAACCGCGACAAAAAGATCCGTATTAGCAATGCCTTCGTCAACGAACAAGCTCTCGTCGGTCATATCACCGTGCAGCACGAGAACTGAGCTGGAAAGGTTCTGCGATAAGAACTGGCACCGCGAAAGATCTGATTCAATGATCTTGACGTTGTAAGCGTCTCCCGAAACCGTTTCGACCTGATCCAATGCTTTAGCAAGCTGCAGTCCCAGGCTGCCGCCGCCCACGATCATGACTCTGTCGGAGCGCCGCGTCTTTACTCGAAATGTTTTCACGACGGCATGCGCACAGGCCTTCGTCGTAAGGAAGAAAATTTCGTCTCCTGCTTCGAGGATCGTTTTTCCGTCGATATCGTCTAATCGGTATTTCTGACGATAAATGGAAACGATTTGGACCTTGACTCTTGGGAGCTCGTCTTGAAGCGCACTAACGGGACGTCCGCACATTTTTGAAGAACTGACGATCTTTACCGACATCAGAACCACATCCCCGTCCGAGAACTCAATCACTTGCAGCGCTTCAGGGTATGTAATCAGCTGAACAATGTAGTTAGTAATCGCTTCCTCCGGCCAAATGACCGAAGTGGCGCGGAAACCCGAAGTTGACAGAAGCGCCGGATACTCTCTGAGCTCATCATTGCGGACGCGGGCGATACGCGAAGGACTGTCTCTTATACACATCTCCGAGCCCACGAGACGCTCATGAATCTCGT
>USHK01000144.1 GCA_900554375.1 uncultured Sutterella sp. | reverse complement strand
AGCGTCAGATGTGTATAAGAGACAGCTACTTCCTCGGGATTTATGAAAACGGCCAAAGCTCCATCATCAAGACCAAGGGCAACCGCTACAGCCATCTGGTTCTTCGCGGCGGAGGCGGACGGCCGAACTTTGACACCGTGAGCGTGATGCTGGCGGAAAAAGCGCTCAAAGATGCCGGCGTTGAGTCCCGTATCATTGTCGACTGCTCGCATGCCAACAGCATGAAAAATCCTGACCTGCAGCCTTTTGTTCTAAATGACTGCATCACTCAGATTGTCAACGGCAACAAATCGATTTGCGGCGTCATGCTCGAAAGTAATATTCACGCCGGCAATCAAAAGATTCCCGCCGATCTTTCTCAGCTTAAATACGGCGTTTCCGTGACCGATGCCTGCATCGATTGGGAAACAACCGAACACGCATTACGCACGACCAATCGTCGTCTTTTGGATAAAAAATTAAATGGTGAGTAAACGCTTACTTCTAACTGTTGCTGCACTTGCAGCTCTAGCTTTGGCAGGATGCTCTTCCACCGGACCTCATTCTGCCTTTACGCCGCACGCCGATCGGGCCGGTCTTGATCCGCTTTTGGACGCGCCGCTGCGCACTGAAACCGTTTGCAAAGGCGCGGGACTGTTTACAGCCGGTACAAAGCTTGCGGGCTTTTCGTTTGAGTGTCCTGACCTGGACGTAGTGGCGACATTAAACGAATTGCGCGATGCCGGCTGGCGTGTTGAGAAAATGCACATCGGCCGTCAAACGATAGAAAACGACGAGAGCGGTACACCGCTTTCGGCAACGATGCGCAAAGTTTATTAATTTCACAGCGGAGGCTTAGGTGAATTCCTCTATCGGCAGCAGACTTTCGGAATTACGTCTTTTTTTGAAGGATCACGGACTAAACGGGTGGATTGTCCCGACCGCCGATCCTCATCTTTCCGAGTACGTTGATGAGCACTATGCCTTCCGCAAATGGCTCTCCGGCTTTACCGGGTCTGCCGGATCTCTGCTGGTGACAGAAAACGCTGCCGCTTTAATCACCGACTCCCGTTATTGGGTCCAAGCCGAACACCAGCTTGAGGGTTCAGGCATAGAGCTCCTCAAACTGAATCAAGGCTACGCAGCAGAGTCTGCAGATTGGTTTGCCGCTCATCTGAAAGCCAACGACTGCGTCGGCATTAACTCCGAATTGATTTCCGGAAAAGACGCCAAGAATTACGCCCGAGTTTTTGCAGAGAAATGCCTTCACCTCTCCCTGATAAGACAAGCCCCTGAGGAGTCCGTTTGGAGGGACAGGCCCGCACGGGCAGAAATGCCGATTTTTGACCACACCGTTTCCCCTCGAAGTAGAGAGCAGAAACTTACGGCTTTGCAGGCAGTCCTCAAAAAAGAAGGTGCTGACTACTTGCTTACTTCCAAGCTTGACGATATTGCTTGGATTTTTAATCTGCGGGGTTCCGACGGTCCCGATAATCCCGTCTTTTACGCCTACGCCTTGATCCCTGCGACAGGGGTTTCGACTCTCTTTATCAATGAAGAAAAAGTTCCGAAGGAATTGAAGACATTGCTCGGGCAGGAAGGGGTGTCGTTGGCGCACTATCACAGCATCGGTGAAACTCTTTCCTCCCTGCCGTCCGGAACGATCCTTGCCGACCCGGGAGAGATCAATGCTTCCCTGCTTTCTCGCCTGTCTGACCACGTTACTTTACTGGAGCTGCCAAATCCTATCGAGCGTATGAAAGCGATTAAAACTCCGGAAGAGATCCATTTGATTTCAGAAGCAATGCTCAAAGACGGCATCGCTTTAGTGCAATTCTTCGCTTGGCTTGATCGCAATTTAGGCAAAGAGGAAATGACCGAACAGTCTGTGGCGGAGAAACTCTTAGCCTACAGAAAATCTCTTCCGGGATATATTTCTCTGAGCTTTGAAACCATCTCTGCGTTCGGCCCTAACGCCGCACTTCCCCACTATCAACCCGACAGATCGGGAGGCGCCTCAATTCGGGGGAATGGATTCCTTCTCATTGATTCCGGAGCTCAATTTCCGGAAGGCACGACCGATATCACCCGCACAAAGTTAATCGGCGAAGCAACCGAACTTATGAAGGAAGATTACACAGCAGTATTACGGGCAAATATTCGTTTGGCAATGGCCGTATTCCCGGACGGTATTTCTTCGCAAGTATTAGATCCGTTAGCACGCGAGCCGATTTGGCAACATTTTGCTAATTTTGGGCATGGAACAGGCCATGGCGTCGGATTTTTCCTTAATGTTCACGAAGGGCCGCAAAGAATTAGTTATCCGAGGATAAGCTCTCAGGCTGATGCGATCATCTCAAAAGAGACCGCGATGTCCGAAGGCATGGTTACCAGTGATGAGCCCGGTATTTACCGGCCCGGTCGCTGGGGCATCCGCATTGAAAATTTGGTGGCGGCCGAATTCGCAGAGGAAAATGAATTCGGACGCTTCTTAAGGTTCAGAACACTAACTCTTTGTCCGATCGACCTTTCTGCCGTCATTCCTGAAAGGTTACAGCCCGATGAAAAGAAATGGCTGAACGAGTACCACGCTCTTGTCCGTCAGAAGGTGCTTCCGCACATTCATGACGAACGCACTATTGTGTGGCTCGTATGGAACACAAGAGAAATTTAAAACATGACCACAGAAAAAGTGAGTTTGAAACACTGGCTAGAAACCCGCTGGCGCGGAACGTTAATGGCCGTCATTATCGGCGCTGCCTCACTATTCGTTTCCGAGCATTACGGCGGTCCTGCTGTTTTGTTCGCTTTGTTAATCGGTATGGCTTTCCACTTCCTCTCGGAGGATCGGAGAACACTTGCCGGTATTCATTTTTGCTCCACAACCGTTCTCCGATGGGGCGTAGGCCTGTTAGGTGCCAAGATCACCGCCAGCCAGCTGGGACTTTTATCGCCGGCTTTGCTTGCCATGATCATCGGCGGCGTGTTCGCAACGCTGCTTTTCGGCGCTTTTATTACCCGTTTTTCTAAATGGCCGCTTACCGAAGGCACTTTAGCAGCCGCTTCCACCGCTATTTGCGGTGCCTCTGCCGCTATTGCCTTAGCCGCTACGTTCAACCATAAACAGTTAAGAGAGCAGGCTCTGCTTGCTATCGTGGTCACGGTTACCGCCCTGTCCACGCTCGCTATGGTTCTTTATCCGTTCATTTCAGGATGGTGCGGTTTTAACCATATCGATGCCGGTATTTTCTTAGGCGGTACCATTCACGACGTTGCGCAGGTCGTGGGCGCCGGCGCCATGATCGGCCCGGATGCCTTGGAAATCGCAAGCTTGACGAAGATGATTCGTGTCGCTCTTCTGATTCCGATTCTCATCATCTTCATGTTTGTCTTCTCCTCCAAGGCTCACCGCACTGAAGAGGAAAAAGCCAAACCCTGGTACAAGAATATTCCGATGTTCCTGCTTGGCTTTATTGCTCTAGCCGCTTTGAACTGCACCGGAATTATTCCGACGAATGTTTCCAACACGCTCGGCGAAATCTCCAGACTGTTCATTTTGATTTCCATTTCCGCCCTGGGCTTAAAGACTTCTTTGGGCAAACTTAAGGAAGTCGGCTGGACACCGATCGTCCTGATGAGCATTGATACAGTCTTCCTCCTGCTGTGGGTCATCATCGGTATCTTCCTGATCCGCGGTTAATTTGATGCTTTAGTTTCATCTTTCTTCTTAGGACTCGGTTCTCTCGAATCGAGTCCTTATTTTTTGCCGCCTCCTCTTCCGTTCCCTATCTTCCGATTGCTCCGCACATGACAGTATTGAAAATTCTCTATCAAGACGATGACCTCGTCGCCGTTTCAAAACCGGAAAAGATGCTGACCCACCGAACGGAGATTGCCAACGGCGACACCGAATTTGCACTACAGCTCCTACGGGATCAAATCGGCCGTCGTGTCAATCCCGTTTATCGTCTGGATCGAGGCACATCGGGCGTTTTGTTGTTCGGCCTTAACAGCGAAATTGTGTCGGCGTTGAGTCAACAAACACATGAGACCTTTCATAAACGTTATTACGCGATTGTCCGCGGCTGGACACCGGAAGACATTGAAATCCGTCACGCGTTAAAGCCGCCCGTCGATCCTTATTTACGTGTGCAAAAGACGGAAACTCAGGACGCACTCTCTTATCTGCACAGATTGGCAGAAGCCGAGGTACCTGTTTCCTCGGGAAAATTTGATACCACGCGCCTTTCTTTAGTCCTGCTTGAGCTTGCGACCGGCAGACGTCACCAGTTAAGGCGTCATCTCAAACATCTTGCGCATCCTATCATCGGGGACGCGACGTACGGCAAAGGACCGCTCAATCGAGCGCTTGCGGAATATTTCGGAGGAGACCGCCTCCTTCTTCACTGCAGCCGGATCAGCTTCATCCATCCTCGTACTCAAGCCAGAGTCACCATTGACGATCAACCGAGCGGCCTGATGCGGCAGGTTATCGAGCGCCTCGGATGGGGTAATTGTTTGCATGCTTCTCTTTTGAAAGAATGGCATTTATTTGATTATTCAGATCTTTTGCTAAAATAGATTCAGGAAATTTTCTTAATACTTTTTAGCCTTAGAACTAAAAGGCCTGTCTCTTATACACATCTCCGAGCC
>USHK01000143.1 GCA_900554375.1 uncultured Sutterella sp. | reverse complement strand
CGAGATTCATGAGCGTCTCGTGGGCTCGGAGATGTGTATAAGAGACAGATGTTGACTCCTTTTTATTTCTCTATGAATTTCATCGTCATGGAACTGTCTGCTCTTACCGCAATCTCTCCCCTCGACGGCCGCTACGGACGCCAAACTGCTGAACTCCGAGACATCTTTTCCGAATTTGCACTGATGCGTGCTCGTGTCACGGTTGAAGTTGAATGGCTCATCGCCCTTTCCGAATTCAACCTGCCAGAACTTAAAGATCTTTCCGAAGAAGACAAACTTTATCTTCGCGGATTAGTCAGCAGCTTTTCCGTTGCCGACTGCCAGGCGATTAAAGACATCGAAAAAACCACCAACCATGACGTTAAAGCGGTTGAGTACTGGATCAAAAGCAAGATGACGGTCAATGAACATCTGGCTGCCGCCAGCGAATTCGTTCATTTCGGCTGCACGTCTGAGGACATCAACAACACTTCTCACGCTTTGATGCTTTCTTCCGGCCGTCAGCTCATCTGCTCTCACCTGCAGCTGATTATCGACAAGCTCAAGGGCTTCGCTCATGAATGGGCCGGCGTTTCCATGCTGTCCCGTACACACGGTCAGCATGCTTCTCCGACCACCGTCGGTAAAGAAATGGCCAACGTTGCCGCCCGTCTCGAGTTTGCCGTTCAAGCCATTGAAAAAGTTAAACTGCTCGCCAAGATGAACGGCGCCGTCGGCAACTACAACGCCCATATGATTGCCTATCCGGACAAAGACTGGCCTGCTTTCGCACGCAATGTCGTTGAAAACCGTCTGCACCTGACATTCAATCCCTACACAATTCAGATCGAACCGCACGACTACATGGCTGAACTCTTTAACGCCATTACCCGTGCCAACACGATCCTGATCGACTTAGACCGCGACATCTGGGGCTACATCTCTTTGAACTACTTCAAGCAGCAGCTTAAGGAAGGCGAAGTAGGCTCCTCCACAATGCCGCACAAAGTCAATCCGATTGACTTCGAAAACTCCGAAGGAAACCTCGGCATGGCCGACGCTTTCTTTACTTTCTTGGCTCAGAAGCTCCCGATCTCCCGCTGGCAGCGCGACTTAACCGACTCTACCGTCCTCAGAAACCTGGGCGTTGCTTTCGGCTACAGCCTCGTCGGCTATACTTCTTTAGAACGCGGCCTCAACAAGCTTCGTTTGAATGAACAAGCCATTGCCGCCGACCTCGATCAGTCTTGGGAAGTTTTGGCTGAGGCCATTCAGACCGTGATGCGCCGTTACGGTGTTCCTCACCCGTACGAACAGCTCAAAGCGCTTACCCGCGGCAAAGGTATCAGTCCTGAAACCATCCACGAGTTCGTGGCAACACTGGACATTCCTGAGGATGCCAAAGCCTCTCTGCAGAAACTCACTCCGGCCACTTATATCGGTTTAGCTGAAACTCTGGCCAAGGAAATCTAACTTTTCCTCTTTGTGAAAACGCCGGCTGTTCATCCCGATCAGCCGGCGTTTTTATTTGATAGTGAGTTTTTCGATTCACGTGACTTAGAAGATAAAGTTCGTAAATAGAATCGAACACCAAATGATCGCACAGATGATCAGACCGAGCAAAACGGCTGCGCTTCCCAAGTCTTTGGCTTTGCCGGAGAGCGGATGAATTTCTCCGCCGAAACGATCGACCACCGCTTCAATCGCCGAATTCAGGATCTCAACAATGAGGACAATAAAAACGCCCAAGATCAACAGAAGCTTCTCAATGGTTGAGACGGGAAGAAGAATAGCGACGGGAATCAAAATACAAGCCAGTATTGCTTCCTGACGGAAAGCTTCCTCTGTTTGCCAAGCGCCCCTAAACCCCTGAGCTGAATATTTGGTCGCATTCAATAAGCGGCGTAACCCTGTTTTTCCTTTAAGATCTGAGGCGTCCTTTGGCCGGCGTTTATCCATTTTTTTCTCTTTCGGTTGATCATGTCCTGAAATCTTAGCAAGAGATACAGGCACCAACAAAAAGACCGCCGAAGCGGTCCGTGAAAAAAGTCGAAATTAATCGTTGACCTTCTGTCTTAACACGCCTTCGCTGTAGAGACGAGCCATTTCAGAAAGAGGCAGCGGCTTGATCTTAGAAGCCTGACCCTCGCAGCCGAAAGCGATGTAGCGGGACTTGCACATTTCGACGGAAGCAGCGCGGGCGGCCTTCAGATAAGCGCGCGGATCAAATGCTTCGGGATTTTCAACAAAGTACTTGCGGATGGCTGCAGTCATAGCCAAACGAATATCGGTATCGATGTTGACTTTGCGAACACCGTACTTAATAGCTTCAACGATTTCTTCCACAGGAACGCCGTATGTCGTACGGAACTGACCGCCGTATTTACGAATTTCTTCCAGATATTCCTGAGGAACGGAAGAAGAGCCATGCATCACAAGGTGAGTATTCGGGATACGGGCATGAATTTCTTTCACGCGCTGAATCGAAAGGATGTCCCCTGTCGGCTTGCGAGTGAACTTGTAGGCGCCGTGGCTCGTGCCGATAGCGATGGCCAAAGCGTCCACTTGAGTTTCTTCTACGAACTGAGCGGCCTGATCCGGATCGGTCAGAAGCTGATCGCGTGTCATTTCAGCATCCGTGCCGTGGCCGTCTTCTTTGTCACCCTTCATGGTTTCCAAAGAGCCGAGGCAGCCGAGTTCGCCTTCAACGGAGACACCGACTTTGTGAGCCATGTTAACGACTTCTTTTGTCACGTTGACGTTGTAGTCGAACGTAGAGATCGTCTTGCCGTCACTCATGAGAGAGCCGTCCATCATCACGGAAGAAAAACCGAGATTGATAGCGCCTTGGCAAACAGCGGGGCTCTGGCCGTGGTCCTGATGCATACAGACCGGAATATGCGGGTAGGATTCAATAGCGGCCTTAATCAGGTGCTCAAGGAAAACTTCGCCGGCATACTTACGAGCGCCGGCAGAAGCCTGCATGATGACAGGAGCATTCACCTCATCGGCTGCCTGCATGATGGCCTGTACTTGTTCAAGATTATTAACGTTGAAAGCCGGAATACCGTAGTTATTTTCTGCTGCGTGATCAAGGAGTTGACGCAACGACACGAGAGCCATGTTTTGATCTCCGAATATTAATCCAAAGGGATTCTTGATCGAATCCGTAATCTGTTAATTTTAACCAAATACGAACGGCACCTTCAATAACAAAACCAAGCTGTAGCAATATTTTGCGTTTCTATTATCGTTATGAGGAAAGCTCGTCAATCACTTTTAGGCAAGACAAAAGTTCGTCTCGGGTATGTACTCCAAATTTCTTGTAGAGATTCAGTCGATGACCTTGAACCGTCCGTTCGGAGAGACCAAGACGATCGCCGATTTGTTTGCTTGTCAGCTCTTGAACTAAAAGCCGGATAACTCCTTTTTCTCTTTCACTCATCTCATGAAAAATAGCTGCAATTTCCTGAGGGCTTTGTCCGCTGTTTTTTACATTCCAACGATTCCAGCAGTTCTCGAGAACCGCATCAAGTTTTTCAGCCTCAATCGGCTTTTCCAGAAAATCAAAGGCTCCGCGCTTTAAGGTACGCACAGCCGTTTCCACATCGGCGTAACCTGTGATAATGACAACGGGAAGCTGGACGCCGTCGGAGAACAGTTTTTGCTGAAGCGCCAGACCTGACATGCCGGGCATACGGATATCCAGCAGAATGCATCCGGGAATCAGCATATTGTCTTTCTGAAGAAATTCTTCGGCAGAAAGATAATCCACGTAACTCCACCCGAGGCATTTCAGAAGAAATGTCAGTCCTGTCCTTACGCCGACATCGTCATCAACGATTCGGACGAGAAATCTCTTTTTTATACCGGGATCGATCGTCATATTTTTCTCTTCAGTCGTACAGCTACTTTCAGGCCCCCTTGATCACGCGGCTCGTATCGGATAACACCGTTCATCGCCTCCAATATGGATCTGACGACAACGAGTCCCAACCCCAATCCTTCGGACTTTTCACTCTTGAGAGTTTGGGTGCCGAGCTTCGCAACATCTTCCTCAGATAGTTTTCTGCCGCTGTTTTCTACCGTCAGAATGGCCAAATCCTCGTCTGTCTCTAAAACGACCCAAACCTCAGGACGTTCCACTTTTTGGCTTTCTTCCATAGCATTTTTCAGAAGATTCCAAAAAAGAATTTCCGTCTCAACGGGATCCCCTTCAACATAAACGTCCGGGGCACACTTAACATCGACAGAAACGCCGTTGTTAAATTTCATTTTCAGCGTTTGTGTAATTTCTTGGACGATACTTGTCAGATCTACGCGTGCCTCTCTTGTGACGGTCTTTTTAGAGTAATCACGAACCTTGTTAACGATTTGAGATGCGCGTTTTAATTCGTGCTCCATTTGTCCGAGGCTATAGTCCAGCATTTCCTCGTCCGGTACCCTCTTTTGTTTACGAAGCATTTTCAGCCCATCCACAAAATATCTACATGCTGCCAACGGCTGATTCATCTCATGCGCAAACATGGAAGAGAGCTGCCCTACAAGATTAATCTTCTGCTGAGTCTCTATTTTTTCTGCAAGCTCTCGGGATTTCTCCAGGGTTTTTCGTCTGCTTTCCTCAGCCGCTCCGCGTTTTGCCGTTGCTCGGTCACCGCGCTTCTG
>USHK01000142.1 GCA_900554375.1 uncultured Sutterella sp. | reverse complement strand
TACGAGATTCATGAGCGTCTCGTGGGCTCGGAGATGTGTATAAGAGACAGCTTGGTGATCTCTGTCGTAATGAACAGCATCAACAGAATAGTTATTAGGGGAAGCCGATGAAACAACCACAAAATGCTTTCCCAGCCAACCTTTGGAGATCGTTTTTCTACTCTCCGATTGCTTCCGTTGTGACGATCGGTTTGTTCCTTCTTATCGGAGCGGCAGGCTGGTATACCTGGAAATGGGGTGTTTCGGACGCTATTTTCAGAGCAGACTTTAAAGCGTGCATGAACAATCATGACGGGGCCTGCTGGGGCTTTGTCGCAGAGAAATGGCGCTTGATCTTATTCGGCCGCTTCCCTTACGACGAACAATGGAGAGCCGCAGCGGCAACTTGCGGCGTGATCTTAATGCTTGTCGTCTCAGCTTTTCCTCAGCTTTGGAATCGCAAAGGATGCAAAATTCTGACAGCGGGATGGATCATTGCTTTAGGAGCCTTTTTCATACTGATGATGGGCGGCTGTTTCGGCCTGACAAAAATAGACCCTGATTACTGGGGTGGTCTGCCGCTGACGATTATTTTGACCCTTTTCGGCATGACGGCTTCCACCCCGTTGGGAATTCTGCTTGCTCTTGGTCGACGTTCCAAAATGCCCGCTGTCCGGATGCTTTGTATCGGCTACATCGAACTTGTGCGCGGGGTGCCTTTAATTACCGTCCTATTTGTTGCTTCTTTTATCTTCCCCCTCATCCTCCCGCCCGGATTTAGGATTGATGCGTTTTGGAGAATCGTGATCGGTATTGTTCTCTTCCAATCTGCTTACATGGCGGAGACCATTCGAGGTGGTCTTCAGACGATTCCTAAAGGACAATATGAGGCAGGAGCCTCATTGGGACTTTCAAAATACCAAATTTACACTTCGGTTATCCTTCCGCAGGCATTGGTTACCGTCATCCCGGCGTTTGTGAATAATCTGCTTTCGACATTTATGGATACGTCCTTAGTGACTATCGTCTCCATGTATGACTTGACCGGAAGTCTGCGTCTCGCTTTGGGCGACCCCAATTGGCGCAATTTCTTCTTAGAGGGCTATCTATTTATTGCCATCATTTACTTCGTATTCAGCCTGATCATGTCCCGATACAGCATCTGGCTGGAAAATCGTATTCAGCTCAACAAAGAACAAGCTGCACTCTCAGCAAAAAAGGAACATTAAAGCCATGGCTTTAAAAGAGGTTTTTCAGCACAGTATCGACTTGTGCGACATCGACCCCAAATTGGCGGGCGCTACTCGTAAGCAGGTCTGGGAGGCCCTTAAGACGGCTTATCTCAACCGACACGAATACCTGGACTTCTTCCTCGACAGCAAGCTCATAAAGAGTGAGACAGTTGGAGAAAAAGAGAAGATCGACCTGAAAATCAAACTTTCCGGGCAAAACGGCGGCCAAACAATCGTTGAACATCATGAACTGGATCCGGAAAAGTCCATCACGACAAGGATTGACGCGACAGCCACCGGTGCGGAATCTCAGCTAACGATCGTTTTAGAAGAAGCAACTGAAGGTTACGGTCTGAGCTTTACGTATGCGCAAAATTTAGCCGAAACTCAGATCGAACAGACACCGGAAGAAAAAGAGTACCGCCGGTTCCTCTTCCGAGCTTGGGCTTGGAAGGACGGAGAGGTGTGCAAAGCCATCGCGGCGCAGCTGGAGAAAAATACGAGCGCCGCAACCATCCAATAGGTAGGTTTTTGAAACTGAAGGAGCCGCAGTTGCGGCCCCTTCATCATTCGACTCCGAACAACTTCAGAATTAGATCTTGCCAACCAAATCAATGGACGGCTTCAAGGTCTTCTGACCGGGTTTCCATTTGGCCGGACAAACCATTCCGGGATTTGCTTCGACGAACTGCGCAGCCTGAACCTTGCGGAGAAGCTCTTTAGCGTCACGACCGATGCCTTCGTCGTGAATTTCGCAAATAACGATACGGCCTTCGGGGTTGATCACGAATGTACCGCGCTGAGCAAGGCCGGCGCTTTCGATCATAACGCCGAAGTTGCGAGTCATCTGACCTGTCGGATCTCCGAGCATCGGGAATTCGACTTTCTTGATGGCTTCGGAAGAATCGTGCCAGGCTTTGTGTGTGAAGTGCGTATCGGTGGAAACGGAATAAATTTCGCAGCCGATCTTCTTGAACTCTGCATAGTTATCAGCCAAGTCTTCAAGCTCGGTGGGGCAGACAAACGTGAAGTCAGCCGGGTAGAAGAAAACTACGGACCACTTGCCTTTTAGGTCTGCGTCTGTAATTTTCTTAAATTCGAAGCCTTGGAAGGCCTCGACGCTGAAAGGCTGAAGCTGTGTGCCTACTAAAGACATGAGTATTACTCCTTTAAAAAGTTTGTTCCAGCAAGATAGAGTAATTGAGAGGGTTTCGCAACCTTAAGGATTCATTTTGGGTTTGCTTCGTGCCTACTCTCCCAGTCCTCGCTGCTTTTTCTATATTTTTCAAACAATTAACATTTGGAAATAGATAGAAGATTTTGTAACTCGATATTTCTTGTTAAATCACCCACTTACAGCTATTATCGAGAGCTCGTTTCTTTATTTTTAGGAGCTTACATGTCCGGTCCATTGCCAAAAGAAGCCCCGGTTCTGCCGCCTCTTCCTGAAAGTGTCAATGAAACTTTCAGAATCCTCGAAAACAATCCCGTTGTTAAAGATGCTCTGAAGCAAATTAAGGAAGAAGAGCAGCTCACCATGGCCGACCAAATCGCCCTGACAGAGATCGAAGCTCCTCCTTTTCATGAAGAAGTCAGAGCCGCTTACTTTGCAGACAGACTCCGTGAACTGGGTCTGACTAATGTCCGCATTGATCAGGAAGGTAATGTTATCGGCATTCGTCCGGGCAAAGGAAACGGTCCGCGCTTAGTTTTAGGCGCCCATCTTGATACCGTCTTTCCTGCCGGAACGAACGTGAAAGTCCGACAGGAAGGAACAAAGTACTATGCACCTGGAATCTCGGATGATGCCCGCGGCCTAGCTGTCGTGTTAGAAGTACTGCGCACTCTCCAGAATTTCAATATCCAGACTGAAGGAGATTTGCTCTTTATCGGAAGCGTAGGAGAAGAAGGCAACGGTGACCTGCGCGGTGGAAAATATTTATTCTCTTCTAAAGAAGAGCATATCGACGGTTTTATTTCCGTGGACTCTGCCTGCGTTGCCCAGCTTCTCCACGGCTCTACCGGTTCTCGCCGTTTCCGCGTCACCTATGAGGGTCCCGGAGGACACAGCTGGGCCGCCTTCGGCACTCCCAGTGCCACGCATGCATTAGGCCGCGCTATTGCAAAAATTGCCGATCTTAATGTCCCTGAGACTCCGAAAACGACTTTTACCGTCGGTACCGTCGTCGGAGGTTCTACTGTTAATTCCATCGCAGCAAAAGCCACGATGGAAATCGACTCACGTTCAATCAACAACGATGAATTAAACAAGATTGTTGATAAGATTCTTCCGCTTTTGACTCAGGCTTGCGAAGAAGAAAATAAACGCTGGAACGCTTCCGAAGAAAACAAGATTAAGGTCGTTATTGATCCTATCGGGCATCGTCCCGCAGGAGATCAACCTGACGCCAGCCCTGTTCTTTTAGCGGCGCGCGGCGCAATGAAAGCCGTGGGGATCGAGCTGCGCTCCTATGACTGCGCAAGTACCGATCAGAACGTACCGCTCAGCTTAGGCATTCCCGCAACTACGATCGGAGGCGGCGGATCCGAAGGACACAACCACAGTCTGACGGAATGGTATGACTCGACGGACTCTTATCTCGGTCCGCAGTTGGCGCTCATGACGGTCCTTTCGCTCGTCGGCTTAGAAGGTCAAACTAAACCTTTGCTTCCGAAGCGCAGCGCTTCATAGCATTCTTTTGTCAGTGACCATTTAGAAGGGGATGTTGCAAATTTCGACTTTTGTCGGATTAGCAGTTCCCCTTTTTCTTATAGTTTTTTTAGCTATCTCGTTCGGCTGCAATTTTTTCACCTTCTTAAGCCTGTTAATTATTCTTTTAGTCGATGGTTTCTTGAATGTTTCAGGTGCTAAGTCTTCGCAAGTCTGTAGAGCAAGCAGTTTCTATTTCTCTCAGGGATGCTTTGCCTAAAACAAAACAAAAAGCACTGCAGAAAACAGCTTGCATTCGTCTATCTTAAGTCTGCTAGGTTCAGCTTCCGTGTTGCAACCATTTAGGTATCCCCACGCATTCGATTTTTCGAGAAGTAACAAAAAAACGTCAAGTTTTTCGCGCTCTTCGGGAGGGACAGGACATGAATAGAACAGCATGTCTCGGAAACCAGTAAAATGCTTCATGGTAAGTGTCTTTGCAATAGAACACTTCACCAGAGCACGCAGGGGGTTCGATTCCCTCTGCTTGCTTTTAACTCAATATGCTAAAAACAATTCTCCGTTAAATTCACCAAAAGAAGAGGGACTGGCAAAACGCTCTGAAATTCAGTGAGTTTTACAACAGCCTCTTCTTTGCTTTTTGGGAACAAAGCTGTGCAAGGAAAGCTACCCTTCATTTGTTTCGGCTACACTTCCTGAATTAAAAACTTCTTTTTATGAGAAATGGTGTTTGGTGTGTCCGGCAAATTGAAATTTATTCTCGTTTCGGCGTTGTTTGTCGCGC
>USHK01000141.1 GCA_900554375.1 uncultured Sutterella sp. | reverse complement strand
ACGAGATTCATGAGCGTCTCGTGGGCTCGGAGATGTGTATAAGAGACAGTTCCCACACCATAGAAAAACTTGCGGCCAATTGGCTCAAATATGAGTTAAGAGGCGAAGAAGGTCTCTTAGGCAAAGGCGCCAAAAAACTGTCGTTTTCTCAGGTTCCGGTCGAAAAGGCAGCCGAATTTGCTTCTGAAAGAGTTTTTATCGTCAGCCGGTTAAATCGTCTCTTTAAGAAGGCGTTGTCTGACGACGTGAAACTAGAGAAAATCTACCGCGATATTGAAATGCCGTTGTCAGATGTTCTTTTCAAGATGGAACAAAATGGCGTACTCATCGATACAAAGCTCTTGGATCAGCAAACGGTTCAGCTAAATACAAAAGCCAGAGAGCTGGAGGAGCAGGCCTATGCAGTTGCCGGAGAAAAGTTCAAACTGTCCAGCCCCAAACAGCTTGGCGAGATTTTGTTCGACAAAATGGGCGTTGTTCTCGATGGTGCGAAACCGAAAAAGACGATCTCGGGAAATTATTCCACCAGCGAAGAAGTTCTTTCTGAACTGGCAGAAAATTATCCCTTGGCTAAGATCGCTCTAGAGTACCGTACGATCACAAAACTCGTGACGACCTACACGGAAAAACTTCCGAAGATGGTTGATCCTAAGGACGGGAGGGTGCACACAACCTTTGAACAAGCGGTTGCTGTGACAGGGCGTTTGTCTTCTACCAACCCGAATCTTCAGAACATTCCGATCCGTACGGAAGAGGGCCGGAAAGTTCGAGAGGCTTTCATTGCAGCACCGGGCCGCAAGCTGATAAGCGCCGACTACTCACAAATCGAATTGCGCATCATGGCCCACCTCTCAGCTGATAAACGTTTGGTTGAAGCCTTCAGGAATAATGAAGATATTCACCGCGCAACCGCAGCCGAAGTTTTCGGAAAGGAAAAAGACAAAGTGACGCCGAAGGACCGCCGCATCGCTAAAGTAATTAACTTTGGTCTGATGTACGGGATGAGTCCCTTCGGTCTGGCCAAGAATCTCGGTATTGGCAGAGACGAGGCCAAAAACTACATTAACAAGTTCTTTACTCGCTTCCCCGGCGTTCATGAATACATGGACAGCACCAGAGCTCTGGCGGATCGTCAGGGTTATGTCGAGACGACTTTCGGAAGAAGATTGTGGCTGCCTGAGATCCATGCGGGCGGCGCTCGTCGTGCGGCAGCGGAAAGAGCCGCGATTAATGCCCCTATGCAGGGAACGGCAGCTGACCTGATCAAGCTGTCGATGATTGCGGTTCAAAAATGGATTGAAGAGAAAGGCCTTAAGAGCAAACTCATTCTCCAAATTCACGATGAACTCATCATGGAAGTGCCCGAAACCGAAGTGGACCTCATTAAAGAGAATCTCCCGAAAATCATGGATTCGGTGA
Organism: uncultured Sutterella sp.; assembly: GCA_900554375.1. Taxonomy (GTDB): domain Bacteria; phylum Pseudomonadota; class Gammaproteobacteria; order Burkholderiales; family Burkholderiaceae_F; genus Parasutterella. Next base: position 3,250 of record USHK01000141.1, on the reverse strand, counting down.
CCGAACTTCACGTTCCTCTGATTGCTGAAGTCGGCGTCGGGGATAACTGGGAGGCAGCGCACTAACAAAAAACGCTCGGATTGCCCGAGCGTTTTTGTATAAAGCGCCTTTGGATGAATTAGTTACAGGCCTTAGCTTTTTCAGGGACGAGACGGCCGATTTCCTTCTTGTCGGCATCAAGAAGGATCAGCTGTTTGTCTTCTTTCTTGATGTAGTGCGTCGCATTCAGCATGGTAGTGAAACGCATTTCCTGGTCCATGTATTCTTTGGCGCACATTCTCTGCGTCATCGCCATTTCTGAGAAATCAATCTTCCCGTCTTCGCCGATCTTGTAACGGCCGGATAAATTGTTGCAGCCGGGTTCGGAAGAAAGCGTACCGTCTTTATGAAAATCAATCATGGCAGGAAGCTCGCAGGAAGATTCGGTTTTCTCTTCGAGCGGCATCCATGTGTTGGCAGCCAGATCTTCATTGGTTAAAGCAAACGCGGAAGAGGCGGCTGCACCGAGAGCAAGACAAAGGATTAATTTACGCATTTCGACTCCAAATAATTTTTTGTTTTCGATAGCTTAATGGAGAAGCAAAAAGGCCTGCGAACGCAGGCCTTGGAATATGCAACCAATCTTTAACGGAGCGGCGGAACTTCAGACTCGAAGATAGAACGCCACATCGGATAAAGGGCGCTGTAGGAGAGCCCGGTAACAAAAAGTGCCCACAGAATGACTAAAATCTGTCCTAAGTCACCTAAGGCACCGAAAGCAACTGCGCCGCCGGAAGCTAGCAGAAAGAGCAGTAGACCGAGGCAAACAATTGCGCCGATGTTTCTAAAGCAAACAATAAGGCTAAAGAAGAAAGCTTTGCCGATAGGCTGTTTCTTCCAGGCAATCAGCATCGGAGAAAAGCAAGTAATGCCTAACAGCATTGCGTATAGGAGGGCGCCGACGATGAAGCCGAACCAGGGAATGTGGTTCAAAACGCTTTGAGGATCGATTTGTCCCTGAGCATTCTTCCATTGCGCAATATCGCCGGAGGTCAGCAGACTGACGATCAAACCGATAACAATGACACACAACCCGTAGATCAAACCCAATAGGATCAGCTGATTACGGGTGTTCATATCATTCCAGCCTTCTCCGAAGCAGGAAAAAAGCGTCGGACGAGAATTGCGGGCGAGTTCTCTGCCGCAGGCGGCAAAGGCGAGAGCCCCGAAAGGAGTCACAAGAGAACTTAAGATCGCACCGATCCAAGACAGTCCGAGAAGCTCAGACGGCAGATTGGCAACGAATAAGGCAAGAACATAACAGCCGAGAATGCCGAAAACAGTTGCGGGCGCACGTTTGACAACAACACATGCGCCTCGCAGCCAGTCCATTCCCGTTTTAAAAGGAAGATGATAATTTTCCATAAAAACGAAAGCTTAAATCCAAGGTAAATCTTCGGGCGCGGATTCGCGGCGAAGTTTAAGAATACGTTCGAAATGCGCCGGATCGTGCGGGGTGAGAAGCGACGCAGGTCTCGGCATATAGTAATCGTAAAGACGTGAAACCCAAAATCGGAGTGCTGCCGCCGAAAGGATATCCTGCCAAAGTTTGTGGTCTTCCTCCGTCAGGTGACGAATGTTGTTGTAGCCTTGAAGCATTGCTAAGGCTCGATCAGGTTCGAATTCTCCGGTCTCTAAATCGATCGTCCAGTCGTTCAATGTGACTGCGAGGTCATAGAGGAAGGGAGCGTTGCAGGCAAAATAAAAATCAATAACACCCGCTAAAGATTCTTCATCGCCGTTCTTACTGATTAAGGCATTGTTGCGGAACAAATCAGCGTGCACCGCCCCGGACGGAAGCGCCTGATATTCAGGAGACTTCTGAAGTTCCAGTTGGCGGCCGACTTCTTTTTCGAGCATATCAAAGAGACGCTCGGGAATGTAGGGCTTAAGGAGCGGCATAGAAGAAAGCCAAAATGCCGCGCCCTTCGTATTTTCCTGACAAAGAGGAAAATCTTCGACTGCATTATGCATTTTGGCCAGCATTTCTCCCATTTCACGGCACGCTTTGGCCGAGGGCTTCTCAACATAGGTGCCGTTTAAGCAGGGAGCAATGGAGCAGGGTTTTCCGTTGATTTCGGAAAGCAAACCGCCGTCTTTGCGGTGAATGGGATAACTGACCGCCAGGCCTTTTTTACCGAGATGACTTGTGAGCTCGAGATAGTACGGAAGCTGATCTTTGTTCAGACGCTCGAAAATGGTAAGGACGTACTTGCCTTTGTCAGTGTCCAAATAAAAGTTACTGTTTTCAATACCGCTGGAAATACCTTTTAAGGACCGAGCCTGACCGATGTCATAATGCGATAAAAGCTCATCGAGCTGAGTATTAGAAACCTCAGTAAATACTGCCATTTTGTGCTTTGATCCTCTGCTTAGAAGCCGAAATTAATGAATTTTGGAATGCTCATCGTATTGTCGCTTCCTGTGCCCGGACCGCTTCCGCCGGTCTTATTGCTCGGAGCCTCACGCGTCATGACGTAAGGAACCTGAGTAGACATGGGAGTGACTTTCACTTCGGTGACTTGATTGTGGTTGTCCACCGTCTCTTCGATTTTAGTCTTCGGCCACAAGGAAGGATCCTTAGAGCGTTTTTGGGCGGCTTTTAAGTCTTTCTTAGACCTGTCTTCCTCGGCTTTGGTGTCTTTTTTACCGGCTTTGGAGTTAACAATATCCTGGTTTTTCTGGTTTAAGTCCGTGACTTTTTCTTCAATCGTTTCACCGCTCTTTGACGGTCTCTGAATGTTGTCAGGAGCATCGTTGAAGGAAGGGGGAACCGGAGCGTCGAGACCAGCCGCATAAGCGGATCCGATCATCATTCCGGCAGCAGTGATGACAGCAGCCAATTGAAATTTTTTCATAGTTTTATTCTGTGTGAAACATAGTTGTTATAAGTGTACGGGAATTTATTGGTAAGCACCGAGGAAAGGTCTCTTTTTAGTCAGTTACAGGTCCAAATATGAAGTTTTTTTTCGCTTAAAATTTTGCTCAATTCCCGACCTCTTATTTCCTTGATTATGGCAACACTTACTTCTCAAGAAATCTTGAACGCCACCGTGAACATGGGAGTCTCCAAAGCCAATCAATGTTGGATTGCCCGTGCTGCGAACACACTGCTCGCAGGTATGTATATAGCAATTGGAGGCTTCCTTGCCATCCGCATCGGACTTGCGCTTCCCTGGGCTGTCTCTTATACACATCTCCGAGCCCACGA
>USHK01000140.1 GCA_900554375.1 uncultured Sutterella sp. | reverse complement strand
GTCGGCAGCGTCAGATGTGGATAAGAGACAGGTCAAAGAGCTTTATGACGAATATCTGGGCGAACCGAACTCTCACAAGGCGCATCAGCTGCTTCATACCTCTTACGATGATCGGAGCAAGACGCCGGCTGTTCCTTCCATCCGCCACGTGTGGAAGAAGATTCAGCTAGGTTAATTCGAAATTAAAGCCCTTCGTGGAACATTCTGAAGGGCTTGTAAACGGGGACCGGAGTCTGAGTGAGGCTCCGGTTTTCTTCTTATTCGTTTCGGATTTGTCGAGTAACAGCTCGGAATTGTTCTTTGAACCCCACATCATAGAGAGAGGAAAGCGCAGGCGGCTCAAAAGCAAAGATCTTAGAGATATCTTTTTCTGCGTTCGAGATGCAGTCAGCCAAATCAGCTCCGATTTTCATGGTCATGAAGGTATTTAAAGAAACTTCAAAATTTAGCTCAGCTTTTTCTCGAATTTCTAAAAGTTCTTTCGTACGCTTGTTTAAGTGGCGCGTGTAGAACTTAACAACTTCAAGTATCTCGTGGTTGATCTTTACGTTATTTTTCAGCGTGGCACGAGCTGCCTCCGAAAGATTAGGGGAAGCAAGTTTTGCTTCTGCGGCGTTGATCTGTTTAAAGGCTTCTTTTTCGATGCCTGCAACCCGCTTCATATAAACTTTCCCGATTTGATACAAAGCCCGATTTACCGCTTCCAAATAGAGGCGGTTGCACATCATGTAGAAGCCGGCATACGTTTTAGAGAGCTCAGGCGTCGGGTTTGATTCTTCGAGCTGCGACTCCAAGCGCTTTAAGACCTGTCCCACACAATCTGCTACAGAAAGAATGGCAGCCAAGTCTTCCCCTTCAGCTGATTCAATAAGACTTTCCAGTTGGTCCCGTTCAATTCGAACGCCTCGGGCTTGAAGAGACTCCAGCGCCTTATCCAAAAGCACAACGATCTGTTTTTCGTCGTACTCAATTTTGCTGCGGGAGCGGCTGATTTTGTCCTTAAGATTGCTCTGTGTGCTGTTAAGAATGTTCCAAGTCTTTTTAGGAGCCGCTATTAAGTCCTTTTCCCATTCAAGGATTTGTTTTTGGCGTCCTCGGATGTCCCGACGGATGTTTTTGACAACACCAAGAAGTGACATCACCTCATTATTGAACATTTCTTCAAAACATTCCGTGCAGACTCTGCGGGTGGCCGGTTCCTGATAGACATAACGGCGAATAAAGTTCCGGCCTTGAGGATGAACTTCCTGAGCGACTAGTTCGACGCCTTTTTCAAGTTTCGGACGAAGGCCCGACCAGGTTTTCTCAAAAGTCTGAGAATGAAAAATAGCCCTTTCCATTGCCATGTAAAGAGGGTAAGTCACAATCATACGAACCGGTGCAAGCATTCTTAATATTCTTCCGTAAAGCGCTAATTAGTCCATCGGGATTAATTTTCTTTATCTTAGCTGATCGAGAACTTAAATTTCACAGCAACACTACAAATCAGGCCGGAGGTGAGGAACCAAAATGATTTTCGTTGACCAAGAAGAAGAAACGGACGAAATTAATTAAGACATTCCGTCTTTTCCAGCAGCGTCAAGATGAAGAAGGCTCCGCAAAATCGGAGCCTTCGAGCTTTATCAAGTAAAGGAAATTAATCGATTTCAATCAGTTCATACTGAGTGTTCCCCATCTTGTGCTCAGCCATAGCCGTGAGTTGACGCAGACCATGGCGGGATTCCATTCGTTCTACTAAGTCGTGGTTGTCGCCGTGGTGAGAGTAAACCAAATCTACGCAAGCCTGGTCGATGGCGAGAAGGTCAGTGGAGGCCAGAATGCCGATATTGGCAATTGTCGGTTTGGCGGCGGAAAGGCCAGCACAATCGCAGTCAACGGACATATTGCGCATGACGTTGATATAGGTAATCCTCTTGCCGAAGTGATCAATGGTGGCTTTAGCTGAGTCAGCCATCAACTCCATTAGCTTTTCCTTGGCAGGCCATACATTCCAATCTTCAGGAGGTTCGCCTTCGATGCCGTGAACCTGACGCTTGCCGACTTGGCCGGAGGCGCAGCCAATGGCAATATTTTTCATGGATCCTCCGAAACCACCCATAGCATGACCCTTAAAGTGAGTCAGAACCAGCATGGAATCGTAGTTGACGATGTTCTTGCCCATAGCAACTTCTTTCAGATGGAAGCCGCCGGCTACAGGCAAGTTGACCGAACCGTCCTCGTCCATGATGTCGACCGGGCAGAACGTCCAGCCGTTAACCTTGATGGTCTCTCGGTGGCTTTCCGTTGTGTAACGGTCGCCTTCGTAAAGTGTATTTGTTTCGACGATGTTGCTGTTTGGAATCGTCGCCTGAAGGGCTTGGACTAAATCACGAGGAAGGATATTCGGACCGTGTTTTTCACCGGTGTGCAGTTTGATCGCAACTTTGCCGTAAATTTCGCTGTTCACTAAGTTATAGAGTTTGATGAGGTGCTCAGCATCAATGATCGGCGAGAAGTAGACTTTCGCCGCAGATCCTTTGTATTTGCCGGGTTCAACTCGTTTGGAACCGATAACGGGTGTGACAACAGGCGCATTAACCACTTTGCCGCAGCAGCAGGAATCAGTACAACAATCGCTCACTTCTTTCTCCTTATTCGCTAAAAAGTTTCGCGGATATAACTTATTAATATTAGAACGATTCAAAAGAGGCAGTTTGTCTATTTTTGCGGCTTGTCGGAAAAGCACGAGCTTCAAACATAGATACTGCAAGTGCCAAGAAAAAAAACGCAAAGCGAAACTCAGAGAAAACTCAAGAATTTCAGTCGAAGTGAAGAAAAATGAACATCAGTAACGACTCTGAGGGGTAAAATAAATAAAAAAGTAAAAAACCAAACTGAGGAGGAATATGCGTATTCGTATACTCTCTTTATTAACCGTCCTGTCTGCCGTTTCTTTGTCTTCTATGGCAGCAGCACCGACGGTAAGTCCGGAAGCGAAGAAAGCTGCCGATATGATTAACGCCGATGCTCCGATGCAGAAAATGCTGGCAGAACTCACGAGTCCGCAAGGACAAAAGTGGCGATTTAATACGCAGATGGAAATCGTCCGCATCGCATCCCCATCTCGGTCTGAAATGCGTCGTCAGCAGGAACTGATGCGTCGATTCACAGAGGAGTGGGGTTTTTCTCCCGCACAAGTGATGACCCGTACCGACGGCATTATCAAGGGCGCCGGTCTTCAAAAGGTTGACGGTCTGCCTGTGTATAACGCCTGTGTCAGAATTCCGGGAACTTACTCCCAGCAAAAAGATGCTCAGTCTTATAAAGGCCAATTCCCGAAAGTTCTATTAGAAGGGCATATTGATACGGTTAACCCCTCTGAACTGCCTCCGGCGTCTTCTCCGTTTGTACCGGTCAAACTTCAAAAAGCATCCGATCCTTTGGTTAAAACCCGGGCTGAGCTCGCTGCTTTACCCGATGAACTTCATTTCGACAAAAACGGAAAGATCATCGAAGACGAAAATTACAAGAAGGCCTATCAGCGTTATAACGATTATGAAGACGCTTTAGCCCGCGGAGCTGTGAGGATTTATGTCCCGGGCTATAACGACGCCATGATTAACACGGCAGCTGTTATGCAAGCTGCTTACATGCTCAATAAATACAAGATCAAGCCCGTTTACGACATCTGGATTTGCGGTACGACCGGGGAAGAGGGCAAAGGCAACCTTTGCGGCATGAAGCAGCTGTACGGTTATAACCAAGACACGGGCAAAGGCAACAATGCTCTGAACTTTGTTGCTAACTTCGGCGCAGACAGCACGTCGCCCGGCTCAGGAACGGTTAATTATCTTGGTTCTTATCGTTTTGAAATTAAATACTCCGAACCCGCCGGAGTGAAGATCGGAGCAAACCAGCCGTCTGCTCTAATGGCAATGAATCGTGCCATTGAAATGATTTCCAATCTGAAAACTCCCTATGATCTGGATAAAAAAGCAGAAAGAACGACTTACACCGTAGGTGTGGGTTCCTGTAGTCCGGCGCCGGAAGGAGAAAGAAGTAAGGAATGCACTCTGCTGGTAGACATGAGAAGCCCGACGCCCGGGCCGTTGAAAGACATTCGCAGCAAGATTGAACCAGCGTTCGCAAAGGCACTCCAACAGGAAAACACCAAGTATGGGTTGAAAGAAGGGGACGTCAAGGCTGTGAAGATGGAACTCGTATGGTTCGGCGACCGTCCGGCTCATAAGCGTAAAAATTATGACGATCCAGCAATGCAGGCTTTCTGGCAGTCAGCGCGTACTGCAGGAATCGATATTCGAGAAAAACTCAACGAAAGAGCGGCGTCGCTTAACGATAACGTTCCTGCGGCTGTCGGCGTTCCGACTGTGAACTTTAATGTGGGTACGAATGCCGGCGGTGGCGGCGGACACGCTTGGTATGAGTGGGGCATTCCCGGCAACGGTCAGGATGAAGGCAAGCGGGTTTACCGCATGATCCTGATGGGACTTATGGCGGCCGGTTACCACACTTCCGATGGAAAGGTCGTTCCTCCGTTGGTTTCTCCCAAGGGGAACCGCACAACGGACAAGCTGTATGAATAAGGAGAAAGAAATGAATAAATTATTGGCAGTCTTGATTTGCTCCTTATCCTGTCTCTTATACACATCTGACGCTGCCGACGACTCCTTAC
>USHK01000139.1 GCA_900554375.1 uncultured Sutterella sp. | reverse complement strand
TTTTATTTTTTTAGGATGCTTATTTTGTTTTCTAAAACAATAGGTTATGAGCCTAAAAATGAGAAAAAGACCACAAAATATGTTGTATTGACCACAAAACAGCCGTATTTCTATGTGAAAAAGGCGACTTAATATGTGTTTTTCACCACAGTTAGCAAATAAATTATGTGAAAAAGGCCACATTATTATGTAAAAAAGGCCACAACTTTCTAATTATTTTCCCTTTTGCAAAAAGAAGTATGAGAGAATCTGCTATTGAAACATCTGAATGAGCCGAATCGGAGGGTATTAATGGCCAACGAAAATCAACAACAGGAGTTTGAACTCCTTACAGACGATGACGATTGGTCTGAGAGCCCAAAATCCGGAAAGAAAAACTCGTTGTGGAACACAAATGCGGTTGTTGTTAAGTCAAATGACTTATTGACTGCAAAAACGAACCTCACCCTAAATGAACTTCGAATTATTTTAGTTGCGATTAGTAAGATCGACTCTATGAATCCCGAGGTTCGGGGTGATGCAAGTTATTGGGTTTCTGCAAAGGAACTAAGAGAGATCGGCAGCGAACGATCAAAAGCCTATAAATATCTCCAGAATGCAGTGAATACGCTTTACAACCGAAGTGTGATCCGTACCTTTGGCTCAAACGGTAAAGAGCGTGATGAATTCCGATGGATTTCCAAAGTCTCCTATCGCAGCGGTATGATCGGTCTAACCTTCTCTCAGGAAGTTCTTCCTTTCCTGACTCGTATTCGCAGCAACTTCATTCGATATCCGATCAAACAAATTTCTGAGCTTAAAAGTGTTTCGACACTAAGGTTTTTTGAGTTGTGCGTACGCTGGCGCGGACAAGTCAAAAAAATGACGATTACGGAACTTAAGGATATTCTTAACATCCCCCAGAAAAAACTTAACGGTGATGTTGCCCGTATTGTCCGAGAGTGTGCCGCCAAAATTAATGAAGCAACAAAGATTGACTTTCATGTCGAGTGTGAATTTGTGCGCACCGGAAGGAAATTTACGCACATTATCTTCTCTGTTAAGAATCGTCCGAATATTCTCGTTGAAAGAACTCAGTCCGTTCCGCCGGAGGATGTTCCAGACGTCAGGGACCTTGTCGGGTATTCAGACGACGATTGGCAGAATCTGAAGCTGAGCGACGGACAGCGCAACTACTTTGCTTCTCTTCTCAGTCGTCATAACGACGGAGGTGTGGGCAATCGCTTAGCCGGTGAATTTATCAACGAGGCGGGACGAGCGGGCTACTCTCAAGAATCATGGAAGCGCTGGATCGAAAATCGGTTAGCCGATCCGAAATTTGTTTATCAGGCCAGAGTCTACCTGCACGATCTAGGTTTCAAGCCTTCATCTGCCGTCAGGAAAAATGTGAAAAAGACCACAAGTTAAGTTCTTAGGAAAAGCAGCCGTCAGGCTGTTTTTTTCGGCTGAACGAAACGTTGGCTTAAAAATTTGTGGTCTCTTTCACATTTTAGTTAAATCGTTCCTCTAAACGGCCGTGTTTTCCTTCCCGATTTCTATCTTCATCCTATGCTTGAAGAAAAAATAAGGAATAAAAATGGTCTATCTGGATACGATGCCCCTTAGATTCGGGCATTTTCGAGTGCTGATTACTACCGCAATGGGGCAGTTTCTAGGAGCAGCGGTTGCAACGTTGTCTGGTGTGTTAATTCCGCTTATCGCAATAGTTCAGCACCAAGAGTTGGATTCTGTGACTCAAGGCTTAATAGCGAGTATGGAACTCATCGGTATTATGGTCGGATCTTATGTCATCGGTAAGCTCGCAGATAAAGACGGATATCTTCCCTTTCTTCGACTGAGTTCTCTCCTTGTATTTATTGGAGCGCTGGTTGTTTACCTGACAGGAAGCGTGGTACTCCTGATACCGTCACTTTTTATCATGGGCTTTGGAATAGGAGGTGACTTTGCGCTTGATTCTGATTATGTAGATGAAGTGATGCCGAAACGATGGCAGCAGACAATGGTCGGTATTACCAAGGCCTTCTCCGCTTTGGGTAATTTATCGGCGGCCGGTGGATTTCTGTTGTTATGCTCAATCGAATGGTCGGCGGAAATATGGAGCCAGATTTTTTTATTTGTGGTCTTTCTCTCATTTTTAATGATTATCAGCCGCTTGTTTTTCTTCAGGAGCCCCGGATTTTTGATTGCAAAAGGAAGAATTGACGAAGCAAGACAAGTTGTCAAAACAATGTTGGGGAAGGATGTTGAGATACCACCGGCTTATCTGGCCAAAACTGCTTCTTCGTCTAACGTCAATATCAATTTATTTAAAGGTGAAAATCTCCAAAAAGTCATTTTTTCCGGGGTGCCGTGGGGCTGTTCAGGATTAGGTGTTTACGGCATCGGAATTTTCCTCCCGATTTTGATCATGAACCTTGGGATTGCTGATTTTGATGCCTCTAAATCCGGACTTCTTGGATCAGTGATGAATTCCGTGAACCTTACCTTTATCATCAGCTGGTTTATTCTTATCGGATTTATTGCCGGAATTCTAATTCTTCATAAAGTTCCTACTGTTAAGCAGCAGTTTTACGGATTCCTTCTTGCCGCTTCTGCCGTTTTGCTGCTGCTTCTTTGTTATCTCTTTAAATGGCCGGCCGCCGTCTCCATTGCCGCTTTTGTTTTGTTTGAGTTAGCTCTGAATGCAGGGCCCAATCTCACCACTTTCATTATTCCATCCCTGGTCTTCCCGTTAGAGATCAAAGCTGAGGGAGCCGGATATGCAGCTTTTTTCGGCAAGCTAGGAGCCGTGATTGCCGTCTTTAGTTTTCCGATTTTAATGGAGCTCGGAGGTGTCACCTTGGCCCTTGTAATCTCCGTTGCTGTCTTAGGGCTCGGAGCTTTTCTGACAAGTTTTTACGCTAAAAAGTTAGGTCTTGAAAAATGAGAAAAAGACCACAAGTCTTTTTGGAGATTGTGGTCTTTTTCACAGATTTAGGAGTGCGATTTAAACAAGTTCGTCGATCATTTTGAGCTTAATTTTTTCGACAGGAACTTCAATCACTGTTTCCGTGTCATTACGCAGCACGCAGACCTTTTCATGATGATCGGAAACTAAACGCGGAAGAAGATTGCCCACGACCGTATCGCCTGAGTCATCTATAAACTCGACTTTGATACCGAGAGCCTTGCTTGCGGGTACACGACGATACCCTTTCGGTAAATCTTTCTTTTTAAGGCGATCTTCCAGAGCAACGATTTTCTTCGTTCTCAACGGTGCGGCTTTTTGAAGTCTGTCTAAAACAGCTTGGGCTGATCCCCGACTAATTAGACCCTCTTTATCTTTGCAAGCTTCTAAATCTCTTGCAACATTGGTGCTTTTTTCACAGATATTGTTCAGAATCTGGGCAGTTTGGGCATCATTAACCGCGCACTCAGCAATCAGCTTGAGAACCTCGTCTGCAGAGGAAGCCAAAGCCGCAATACGCGAAATATAGGTTCTGTCTTTGCCTAGGCGAGCTGCGATTTCGGTTTGCTTGAAACCGTTCTCAATAAGCTGGCTAATGCTTTGGATTAAATCCTGCAGCTTCATGTTGTCCCGCTGGATATTTTCGGTTAACTGTCCGAAAATCCTTTCTGAATCAGAGACCGGAGCATCGACGACGATTGCTTCAACAGTTTCTAATCCGGCCTTTTTAGCAGCCAGCCAACGGCGTTCGCCTTGGAGGACAATATATTTATTGTTATCCCCCTTAATGACCGTAATCGGCATAAGCTGGCCCGATTTCATAGATTCCGCAAGTTCATCGATATTTTCGATAACGGTTCTAACCTGAGGACGAACTTCAATCGAATCAACCGGTAATTTTGTCAGCACCTTACCGTTGACGCCTGCAGCGATTGCGCCGTTAAATTCCGTCAAACTTTTAATGTTGGTCGGTTTAAAGGTTTGCGTTTTTGTTTTTGTAACTTTAAAGGTTTTCATAGTTAACCGATCTTTTTAATTCTTGCCAGCATTTCTTTGTAAACGGCCTCGAGCTCTTCGTAAGATCGTTTTCCGTTGCGGATCTCATCGACCGGAATTCCCATCGTAGTAGCGGCATCAATCGGAGCACGATGTCTGAGTTTGGAGCTGAAGATATCGCAATTCGTCTCAGAGACGAGATATTGCAGCGTGCTTTTTGCAGAAGCTGAGTCATCATATTCATTTACAACAACCCCTAAAAATTTGAGGCTGGGGTTGAAGTTTTGCTGGACAGCTCGTATGGTGTTTACCATTCCGGAGACACCCCCAACGGCGTACCCGGAAAGCTTAATCGGGCAGACGACGTAATCAGCCAATACTAAGCCGCCGAGAAGTTTACGTCCCAAGGAGGGCGGACAATCTACCAAAATGTAGTCGTAAGCCTCTTTTAACGCTTGAATATTAGCTGCCGGATTTCGGATAACATCCAAATCCCGACTCTCAATGTCATAGCCCTCATTCGAATTCTGTTCGGAGCCGATTAAGTCGACGCCGTATGGGGTGTCATCAAAGATTCCGAGTTCTGCTAAATTCGGTTCAAAAAGGGCGGCCGAAGACGTGGCCGTATAAGGCTGTCCTTGAGTCAAGGACTCTGTTGTATTACCTTGCGAGTCAATATCAATGACCAGCACCTGTCTCTTATACACATCTGACGCTGCCGACGACTCCTTACGTGTAGA
>USHK01000138.1 GCA_900554375.1 uncultured Sutterella sp. | reverse complement strand
AACCACAAGATAAAGCCGCGTTTGTAAGACTTGTAATAAAAATTACCCGATCACGAAACGTTTTTCATTCGGTACTGAACGTCTAGCAAAGAAAAAGCCGGCTAACCTGCCGGCCAATTACAGCAAAATCTTAATGTCGCCCTGAAGATCCGAAACCGCTCGTTCCGCGTTCGGTGGCTTCAAATTCTTCTACGATTTCAAATGTCGGCTGAACGACCGGAACAATGACCAACTGGGCAATTCGTTCCATGGGTTCTATGGTAAAAGGCTTCTGAGAACGATTCCAGCAGGAGACCATTAATTCTCCTTGATAGTCAGAATCAATCAGACCGACTAAATTGCCGAGCACGATACCGTGTTTATGACCGAGGCCGGAGCGAGGCAGGATCAAAGCAGCGTAACCCGGATTTCCGATGTAGATTGCAAGCCCTGTTTTGATGAGCTTTGTTTCCCCGGGCTGAAGGACGAGGGATTCATCAATAACAGCCCGAAGATCTAATCCGGCAGATCCGGCCGAAGCGTAGCTTGGCATTTTTTCTCTGATTTTCGGATCCAAAATCTTAATTTGAAGCTTCATAGGAATAAATCTCTTTCTTTTTAAGTAGGTCGGCTAGGACTTTTATAAGTTCGTCGGCAAGTTCTGCCTTCGAACCAAGATCTTTCGCATCAATTCCGTCTTTTGTGACAAAAGACGCTTGATTCTGAGCGCTGCCGATCGCAGATGCAGGATTGACGACAATCAGATCCGCTGCTTTTGAGTCGAGCTTCTTGAACGCATTTTCTACAAGATTGTCGGTCTCGGCCGCAAACCCGATGACGGCTGGACAGAGGCCGGAGTGGCCGACATAGGAAAGAATATCGGGATTTTTAACGAGCTTGATCGTTAACGTGCCCTGATCTTTTTCCTTCTTGAGTTTGCTCTCTGAATACTGGGCTGGGCGCCAGTCGCCGACTGCTGCGACTCCGATGAAGGCATCCGGTGTGTTCTGAGAAAGTTCCTTTTTGACCGCTTCAAACATCTCTTGAGCTTGCCGAACGGGAATAACTTTGGCCTTGTCAGAATAGGACACAGCAACCGGACCGCTGACAATCGTGACCTCGGCGCCGGCTCGAACCGCTGCGGCGGCAATGGCAGCCGCCTGTCGGCCGGAAGAGCCGTTGGTGATTCCGCGAACCGGATCGAAAGGTTCAAAAGTAGGACCGGCCGTCATGAGAACTTTCTTACCGGAAAGAATCGAAGGAGTGAAAAAGGCTTCAATATCTTCCAGAATTCGAGAGGGTTCCCGCAAACGTCCTTCACCGACATCTCCGCAGGCTTGATTGCCTGCATCCGGACCGGAAAACAGGACACCGTCGCCTTTAAGCGTTTGAACGTTTCTGACAGTCGCGGGGTTCCTCCACATCTGTACGTTCATTGCCGGGCAAAGCATCAGGGGACATTCCCGTGCCAGCAAGGTACTGGAAACTAAATCATCGGCAATGCCATTAGCGGCTTTCGCCAGAATGTTGGCTGTTGCAGGAGCGACAACAATAAGATCTTTATTCTTTCGAAGGGAAATATGCGGAAGCCGCACTTTCGGATCCCACATATCTTCGATGACAGGTTTTCCGCTGAGTGTCTCAAAAGTAAGCGGTCCCACAAACTGCGCGGCTGCCTTGGTCATTATGACTTCAACATCGGCGCCAGCTTTAACCAGCAATCGAAGGAGTTCGCATGCTTTGTATGCTGCGATCCCTCCCGTGACGCCTAAAAGGATATGTTTCCCCTGAAGAGACATTTTCGATCTCCGATTAATTCTTCTTTCCGAAGAACTCAGCCAGAACGACAATGCCGGCTCCGCAGCAAATACAGATGTCGGCGACATTGAAAGCCGGCCAGTGATACGAACCTAAATGGAAGTCTAAAAAATCCACAACGACGCCTATCGTGAAGCGATCCCAAGCGTTACCGAGCGCGCCGGAAAGCACGAGAGCTAAACCGAGGCAAAGCAGCTTGCGGGAGCTGTTTCGGGCAATGATCACGCAGATCACAAGGCTCACAATCACGGCGAGCGCAGCAAAAAGCGGACGCTGCCAGCCGCCGGCATCGGCTAAGAAAGAAAAAGCCGCCCCGCTGTTGTACGCGACGACTAAGTTAAAGAAATCCGTGATTCGATCAACGTCGCCGGTAATAAGACGATGCTGAATCCAGTTTTTAGTCCACTGGTCGAATCCGGTCAGTGCCAGTGCAAAAACCAGCCAGCCCCAAAGGGCCGGCCAGTTCCACTGTCTAACGGAGGAGACAGTTTTTTTCATTAGGCAAAGCGTCTCGTTTCAGGCGTGCCGAAAAGATTGCCGACACAGCGGCAGCAAAGGGTCGGATAATTCTTGTCTTTTCCGACGCTTTCTTTGTACTGCCAGCAACGTTCGCATTTCTTCGCTTCGCTGGGTTTTACAGTGATAGCACGTTCAGGGCTGACGCCTTCAAGCGTTACCTTGCTGGTAATCATGACGAAGGCGGCCTCATCGCCCAAGCCCTTGATCAGGTCATATTCTTCCTGCGGCAGCTTCAAGGAAACCTCAGCCTGCAGAGAAGAACCGATCAGACCTTTTTCGCGTTGGCGCTCGATTTCCATCTGAACGTTGGAGCGAAGATCACGGAGGATTGACCACTTATTGAGCAGTTCGACACTTTCTTTCACATTCGGAAGCTCTGCGAAACGCTCCACGAAAATCGTGCCTTTGTTTTCCGGGTTAAAGACGGCATAGGCCTCTTCAGCGGTAAACGAAAGCACCGGAGCCAAAAGCTTCAGAAGTGCATCAGTGATGTACCACAAGGCTGTCTGTGCAGAACGACGAGCTGTGCTTTCAGGCGCAGTGGTATAGAGGCGATCCTTCAGGATATCCAGGTAGAAGCCGCCCAAATCTCCGCTGGCAAACAGCTGCAGAGCAGCGTAAGCAGTGTGGAATTGGTACTGGTCGTACTTATCAAGGATTTCTTCCTGAAGCGCCTTCATGCGTGCAATAGCCCAGCGATCGAGTTCAACCATTTCATCAACTGGGACGGCATCTTTCTTGATATCGAAGTCGCTGGTATTGGCGAGCAGGAAGCGAATCGTATTTCTGAAACGGCGATAGGCGTCAACGGTACCTTTCAGGATCCTTTCGCCGAGAGAAATTTCTCCGGTGTAATCAGAAGAAGCAACCCAAAGACGAAGGATTTCGGCACCATACTTGTCATTGATTTCAGACGGAGCGATAACGTTGCCGAGTGATTTACTCATCTTTCGGCCCTGTTCGTCGACAGTGAAGCCGTGTGTTAGAAGTCCTTTGTAAGGAGCACGGCCGTCGATGGCGCAGCCTGTGAGAAGAGAAGAATGGAACCAGCCGCGATGCTGGTCGCTGCCTTCGAGATAGAGATCGGCCGGATAAGTCAGCTTATCGGCGTGAGAGCCTCTCATCACGGTCATGTGCGTTGTACCGGAATCAAACCAGACATCGAGTGTGTCTTTGGACTTCTCGTACATTTCCGGTTCCATGTCCGTGAGTTCAGCAGGCGTCAGACGGGTCCAGGCTTCAATACCTTCTTTTTCAACGATGTCGGCAACCTTGTTAAGAATTTTCATCGTTTCCGGATGCAGTTTGCCTGTTTCCTTATGGATGAGGAAGGGCAGAGGAACACCCCAGTTCCGCTGACGAGAAATACACCAGTCAGGACGGTTAGCGATCATGTTGTGCAGACGAACTTCGCCCCATTCCGGGACAAACTGAGTTGCTTCAACAGCTTCCAAAGCAGTCTTGCGCAGCGGATCTTTCGGATCGTTTTCGTTGATCACGCCCTGAGTGTCGGCGTTGGCTTCGTCCATGCGGATAAACCACTGGTTGGTGGCGCGATAAATCAGAGGTGTCTTATGACGCCAGCAATGCATGTAGCTGTGCATGAGCTCGCCGCGGGACAGCAGGTTGCCGGTAACGGCGATGGTATCCAAAATCTTGTTCTTGGCTTTCCAGACATTTAAACCGCCGAATAACGGCAGCGAAGCGGCATATTCGCCGTTGCCCTGAACCGGGTTCAGGATCTCGTCGTTGGTGAAGCCGGCACTCTTGCAGGAGATGTAGTCATCGACACCATAGGCTGGTGCGGAGTGAACGATACCGGTACCGGACGTCGATTCAACGTAGTCGGCCAGAAGAACCGGAGAGAAGCGATCGTAGAAAGGATCGAGTGCAGCGAGCGGATGCTTGAAGCGGATACCCTTAAAGGCCTCGCCCTTGGCTTTGGCAATGACTGTGCCTTCCATGCCGTAACGCTTGAGAGCTGCCTCATAGAGGCCGTCGGCAAGAATGAGGTTGCGATTCGGAGTTTCAACGAGAACATACTCCAGATCCGGATGCATGTTCAAAGCTTGGTTGGCAGGAATGGTCCACGGTGTCGTCGTCCAAATAACGACAGCAGTCGGTTTTTCCAGTTTGACGCCGAAGACGTTTTCAAGCTTGCCCTTGTCCTCGTCGGAAATCGGGAAAGCCACGTCTAATGTCGGAGACTGGCGGTCTTTATATTCAACTTCGGCTTCGGCCAAGGCGCTCTGGCAGTCAAAACACCAGTTCACAGGTTTCAGGCCGCGATAGATAAAGCCTTTACCGAGAATTTCACCTAAAGCGCGAATTTCTTCAGCTTCGGTTTCCGGACGCATGGTGAGATATGGATC
>USHK01000137.1 GCA_900554375.1 uncultured Sutterella sp. | reverse complement strand
TACACGTAAGGAGTCGTCGGCAGCGTCAGATGTGTATAAGAGACAGATATTCTTCGATAAGCGAATGGAATTCTTCGCTCATCTTCGGCCCTTTGAGAGAGCCCCATTTCTTTCCGTCAATGAAGACAGGAGAAACCGGAGCCTCCCCAGAACCGGGCAGAGAAATTCCGATATTTGCATGGCGGCTTTCACCCGGGCCGTTCACTACACACCCCATAACCGCCACGTTCATGTTTTCTACACCGGGATTATGCTTGCGCCAATCCGGCATTCTCAACTTGATGAAATCCTGAGTCTTTTTCGCCAGTTCCTGAAAAAGACAACTTGTTGTTCTCCCGCAGCCAGGGCAAGAAACCACTTGAGGCGTGAAGTTTCTCAGACCTAGGGCCTGCAGAATCTCACACGCAAGCTCAACTTCCGCCGAGCGCGGCTGCCCTGGTTCCGGAGTAAGAGACACGCGAATTGTGTCGCCGATGTTTTCAAGCAGAAGAGCCGAGAGCGCTGCTGTAGTAGAAACCGTACCTTTGAGTCCCATGCCAGCCTCCGTCAAACCGAGATGCAGAGGGTAACTGCAGCGGGCGTTGAGCTCGCGATAAACGGCAATCAAGTCTTTGACCCCGCTCACTTTAGCGGAAATGGCAACTTGAGAAGGTTTCATTCCGAGTTCAACGGCTCGATCTGCGTTCTCAACGGCGCTCCTGACCAAGGCCTCGCGGAGCACTTCCTTAGCCTCAAGGGGTTTTTCAAGTTTCTGGTTCTCCGACATCATTCGAGCCAAAAGATCCTGATCTAAGGATCCCCAGTTCACGCCGATACGCACCGGTTTGCCATTTTTCTTCGCCAGATCAATCATCGTTCGGAAATTTTCTTCCTGCTTATCGCCCTTGCCGACATTTCCGGGATTGATCCTGTACTTCGAAAGTGCGGAGGCGCACTCCGGGTACTCGGTCAGTAGTTTATGACCGTTGTAATGAAAGTCCCCTACCAACGGAACAAAACAGCCGACTTCATCGAGTTTTTTGCGAATTTCGGGGATGGCCTTTGCTGCGGCCGGGGTATTGACCGTAAGACGAACAAGCTCGCTTCCTGCCTGAGCGAGCTCTAAAACTTGTTTAGTTGAGGATTCAACGTCGGCCGTATCCGTATTCGTCATCGACTGAATCACGACCGGACGACCTGCGCCGATCTCAACGATGTTGTCCTTCCAGCGAACAATCATCGGTTCTTTTTGTGAAGAGGACATTCTTTATTTTTGAACCAAAGTAAAGACTGTGGACGAAGCTCGATTGTTGATATTCAGATCAACCGGTGCGCCGTCAACTTTCACGAATCCTTTCTCACGGTTTCCTACGGAGACCTTAAAGGGATACGGCACTTCGTAGTCGCGAGTTTCGCCACTCTTTAGCTGAGCGTTATGGACGAGCTTTTTATCTTGATAAACGCCGAACCAGCATTCGCCGCCCTCGGCCCCGATCGTTACCTTATAGGTACCGTTAGCGGATTTCGGAACAATCAGATCCCAACGTCCCTCCGCATCGTTATGCGTCAGCGTTAGCGGTTTAGAAGGAAGCTCAGCGGAAGGCGCTGAAGCGGGAGCCGTCTTATTCGCTTCTTCTGCTAAACGTTTTTCCTCAGCTACTTTAGCTGCTGCGGCCGCTTCCGCCTCTTTCTGAAGTTTTTCTTTCAAAGCCGCATCTCGTTCACTTTGGCTCTGAGCTTCGGAAGCAGGGGCGGTTGCCGCAGGCTGTAAAGCAGGCGCTGCGGGTGTATCGGAGACGAGAGCCGGAGCTGCGGCGGAAGTTTTTGAGATCTCCTCAGCCAGACTAGCATCTGTGGGTTGAGAAACGGCAGCCTGAGGTTCTTCGATCGCTTTTTCAGCTTTTTGATTCAAGTAGTAGTTGTAGCCGATCCATCCCAAAGCAATGACAACAGCAAGAAACAGAAGTCCGGCAATAAATTTGCCAACAAAATTTCTCGGCTGGGCGTCATGATAAGGGGCAAGCTCCTGAGTCGTGCGGCGGATAAACGTACGCGGGTCTTTATCATCCGGTGCCAGTGCGGCGTTAAACAATGAAATGATTTTTGACTCATCCACTCCCAGCAGGCGTGCGTAGCTGCGCAAATGGGCGCGGGCATAAACCGGCGTGGGGAAAACCTTGTAATTATCCGACTCCAAACCTTCAATCTGATCCGGTGAGATTCTCAGCTGAGAGGACACCTGATCAATACTCAAGTCTTTATTTTCTCGGGCAATACGAAGCAAACCGCCGTATGTCGTAGCTTCTGACGGCTGGTCATTTGCTTCCAGGTTGGTACTGTTCTCAGACATGTTTCTCGTCTCCTGTTGCTTTTGCCGGGCTCATTGAAATCTCTTTAATGATTATCTCTCGGTTTACTCTCTTTTCTGCCAGCTTCGTGCGGTCTTTAATCTCCCCGGCCAACTGACCGCAGGCTGCATCGATGTCGTCGCCGCGAACCTTTCTTACAGTCGTGACAATACCTGCGCCGTTCAAACGGTCGGCAAAAGCCTTGACCGCTTCGGGCTTACTGCGTTCCAAGCCGGATCCCGGGAAGGGATTAAAAGGGATCAAGTTGAACTTACAGGGAATGTCCTGAACCAAGGTAATAAGCTCTTTAGCCTGAGCAAGAGAGTCATTAACGCCGCCGATAAGGATGTACTCAAACGTAATGAAGTCTCTCGGCGCATGCTCTAAATATCTCTTGCAGGCCGCAAGCAGCTGTTCGAGCGGATGCTTGCGGTTGATCGGCATAATCTTGTCTCTTAGCTCATTGTTCGGTGCATGCAGACTCACAGCCAGTGCGACCGGACATTTTTCAGCAAGTTTGTCCATCTGTCGGACAAGGCCCGACGTGGAAACGGTAACACGGCGGCGAGATAGGCCGTACGCATTATCGTCAAGCATCAGTTTTAAGGACGGGATAACAGCATCCAAATTTTGGAGCGGCTCTCCCATACCCATCATGACAACATTGGAAATTACTCTTTCATTTTCATCGGTGATACCGAGGTCTTTTCTCAAGGTATGTTCAGCATGCCAAAGCTGACCAATAATTTCCGATGCTTTCAAATTTCGATTGAAGCCCTGTTTGCCGGTCGAACAGAAAAGGCAGTTCATTGCACAGCCGGCTTGAGAAGAAACGCAAAGCGTACCGCGTCCGTCCTGTGGAATGTAAACCATCTCGACGGCATTGCCGTTCCCGACGTCAAGCAGCCATTTGCGAGTTCCGTCGGACGCCGTTTTATCCCGAATAATTTCCGGACCGCGAATCTCAGCCACTTTTTCGAGTTTGGCGCGAAACGATTTTGCGAGATCCGTCATTTCAGAAAAATCGCTTGCCCCGCGTCGGTGAATCCAACGCTCAAGCTGTTTAGCCCGGAAAGGTTTCTCTCCAAGGTCTTCACAAAACTTCTTCAAGCCCTCGGCATCAAAACCGAGGAGGTTAACTTTCTGAGGCAACATTTCTTCTGTCATGATCGGATTTCGTCCCTGCTCACGCAGGGACGTGCTTTAATCACTATCTAAGCTACTGATGCGGTCGATTAACGGCCGGCGTAGATGTCCATCTGGGGGAAGAAGAAAGCGATTTCAACTGCGGCCGTTTCGGGGCTGTCGGAACCGTGAACAGCGTTAGCGTCGATAGACTGAGCGAAATCGGCTCTGATCGTGCCTTTTGCAGCCTTCTTCGGATCAGTGGCACCCATGAGTTCGCGATTCTTCATGATGGCATTTTCACCTTCGAGAACCTGAATTTGAACGGGGCCGGAAACCATGAAATCGACCAGATCTTTGAAGAAGGGACGTTCACGGTGAACAGCGTAGAAAGCTTCGGCTTCCTGACGGGAAAGCCACTTCATTTTGGAAGCAACGATCTTAAGGTTGTTGGATTCAAAACGGGAGTAGATCTGACCGATAACGTTTTTGGCAACTGCATCGGGTTTAATAATCGAAAGTGTGCGTTCAATAGCCATTTCAATCTCTTAAAAACGAATAAAAGTAAAAAATAGAAATGCGGAGGGTTCCGCACTTCTTTTGTCAACAGACAATCGGTTGATTTTATCATGCAGGGAGTAAGGACTAAGGATTTACAAGCGCTTGAAACGCCTGATTACTTAGTTTTACACCGGCGTTTTACTACGAATTTACGGCTCCCTGCAGTTTGAATCGGCATGTCAAGCCGAGCAAGACGAGGTTAATCAGAGTCACAACGATGAATGTTTCCCATCCAGAAGAGACTAGTGCTTCGGCCCGATCCTGCCAAATCATTTTCGGAACTTCAATAAAAACAACTGCGGCGAACGCCACAGGGAGAATGATTCCAAAACGCAGGGCTTTGAGCGTCAGAGGTTTACTTTCAATATAAAAGCTTCTGGCAAACCAAACTGAAGGAAGAATGAAAAGCAAATAAATTACAACCGCGGCTTTGACAAAAGTATAGGCATGGATCATCAGCCCCCCGTTTACCGCAGCAGTGTCATGCACCGCCCAAACTAAAAAGGCAAGCATACCCGGTTCAAATAGTATGATCGAAGCGAGGGTCAGCGCTGCAGAAATTTGAAGTGATGGACGATGGATCTTTAATTGCCGCGCCAACCATAAGGAACAAAACAACATAACGGTTGTTGCAACCCTGTCTCTTATACACATCTCCGAGCCCACGAGACGCTCATGAATCTC